>CAYRBL010000089.1:0-3101 GCA_964422385.1 uncultured Bacteroides sp. | reverse complement strand
TATTGTGGCAAATGTCATAAAAGTGGTATTATGGCTGTACCATATCATACCGTAAATAAAATTAGCGATAATTGTACTAAATGTCATGCTAAAAGAAACCATAAAGAAGAACTAGCTAAGTCTGTTCATAAAAGTTTATCGTGTGCTAATTGTCATAGTTATGTAGTTAATAATATCGACAATCATCAAAAGGCACCTAAAGATGGTGTGTTAGCTGATTGTTATCTTTGCCATAGTGCAATCGCAAAAAATCATAAAGAAAGTATTCATGGTTTATCATTAACTGAAGGTATAAATGAAGCTGCTCAATGCTGGAGTTGTCACGGTTCTCACGAAATATATCCTGTAAAAGATAAAAACAGCAAAGTGTTTCCTGTAAACTTAGTTACTACTTGTAGCAAATGCCATGATGATACTGCATTTATTAAGAAGTATTCTTTATCGGGTAGTCAGCCAGGTAAAATGTATTCAACAAGTGTGCATGGCAAATTAGTTATGAAAGGTGATAAGAATGCACCAACTTGTATGAGTTGTCATGGAAAACATGATATCAAGAACAGAGTTCAGGATGGTTCTTTAATTTCAAGTGCAAATCTTCCTAATACCTGCGAAAAATGTCATAAAGAAATTACTGAAGATTATAAAAAATCTATTCACTGGATTGCCGTTAAAAAAGGTATTCGTAGTGCTCCTTCTTGCAACGATTGTCATAGTGAACACAGTATTCATGCAATAAATACAGCTAACAAAAGAGAAGAGATTAAAAAAATACAAGATGAAACTTGTATTCAATGTCATCAGAATCTTTTGCTTTCTCAACGTTATGGTATGAGTGCAAAAAATGCAAATAACTACGAAGATAGTTACCATGGCCGTGCTGCTAAACATGGCGATAATAAAGCTGCGATGTGTGTTGACTGTCATAATGTGCATAAGATTTTACCTAAAGACCATGCTGAATCTTCAATTAATAAAAATAATATTGTTAAGACTTGTCAGAAATGTCACCCACAAGCTACAGATGTTTTTGCAAATAGTTACTCACACACAACTCAAGAAGTTGGTTCTGCTAAGATAGAATCTATCGTTAAAACAGTTTATATTTGGCTTATCATTGTAGTTATTGGATGGATGTTCCTACATAATATGCTTATCCTTATCTATGAATTGCAAATAAAGTTTAAGAAAACTAAAAACGAAATAAGAATTCCACGTTTTACAAGGAACGAATTAATCCAACACACTTTCTTATTGAGTTCTTTCTTAATTTTAGCTATAACCGGCTTTATGCTTAAATATCCAAACACTGTGTTCGGACAATTAATGTATAGCATAGGATTTAATGAAGTAATTCGTCAATGGGTTCACAGAATAGCAGCTATCGTTATGATTGTTTTGTCATTCTACCACGTAATTTATTTATTGTTTACCCGTAGAGGTCGCAATGTTGTTATCGGTTTGTTGCCTAATTGGGACGACGCAAAACAATTGGTAGGAACCATGATGTTTTACTCTCGTTTATCTAAAAAACATCCTGAATATGATAATTACAATTATATTGAGAAGATGGAATACTGGGCATTGATCTGGGGAACAGTTGTAATGGGCGTTACTGGTTTGGTGTTATGGTTCCCAACTGTAGTTGGAAACTGGGCTCCACTTTGGTTTATAAAAGTAAGTGAAATGGTACATTTCTACGAAGCTATTTTAGCTACTCTTGCTATTATTATCTGGCATTGGTTCTTCGTTATTTTCCATCCAAAAGAATACCCTGTAAGCTTTACAGTAGTTAATGGATTGATGACTGTTAAACATTATAAAGGAGAACATCGTTTGAAATACAATAAAGTTATATTAGAGTATTTACAAATTAAAGAAGGAAAGAAAGATGCTAAGAAAATGAGTTATTTTACAAAGAATTTCATCAAAGCTATTGAAAAGAATAATATTTCGATGGAAGATTTTGTGAATAACGAATTGGTAAACGATAAAGAACTGAAAGAATTTATTGATAAAAACCAGGCATAAAATTCTTCTATAATATCAAAAATAAAAAGAGAGCTTGTCAATTATTTTGACAAGCTCTCTTTTTATGTATAAAAAAAAGTCTTTTGAAATAAGTTTCAAAAGACTTTAAACCTTTCATTAGAATTAAAATTACTTCCCTTTTATATAAAAATAAAGTGTAAAATAATTCTAATAAGTACCAAAGTTTAATATTTCTATTTATACTTCAGCAGTAGGTTCCTCTATTTTCTTGGTTGTTTTACTAGCAGTAGTTTTTTTTGCTGCTTTTTTTTCTTCGGCAGTGCCATCGCTTACTTCAACTGCCTTTGCTTTTACTGCTTTTTCCTTTACTGCGCCATCAGTAGCTAAAACTGCTGATTTAATAGGATGTTTTCTGCGGGATACACCATAACTTCCAAGTATGATCTTTCCTCTTTTCGTTTTTTTATCGCCTTTTCCCATAGTATTAAATATTGATTATGACTTCCATTTTAATTTGGTAAAGATATAAAAAATTCTTTAAGAAATGAGCGTTTATAAAAATTATTTTTTAACTAAATATTATATTTAGCTTTCAAATAATTTATTTTCACTCTTTCTGAATCTTTTAGCACATTACTTGCCCATGTTATTTTTATATCTAAAGCTTCTTCTTCGCTCAGATTCCAATTTATTGTCGACTTCCTTAATTTTTCAGTTAGATAAAAAATAGACAATGCCGCTGATACTGATATGTTAAAGCTTTCTGTAAATCCATACATAGGTATTTTTACAAAAGAATCAGCATTATTTATGGCAACGTCCGAAAGGCCATCCTTTTCGGTGCCAAAAAGCAATGCAAACTTATTATCAATCGGCAAATCTTCTAACAATAAATCATTTTTATGTGGTGTTGTGGCTATAATTTTATAACCTTTTCCTTTCAATGATTGTATTGCGTCAAGCGTATTATGTTCTTTCTCGTTATAATAATTCAAATTAAGCCATTTTGTTGAGCCTAGCGCAACATCTGGGTTGATTTCGTATTTATGCTCGTTTTCGATGATATGTATATCCTGCACTCCAAAACAATCGCAAGTACGCAAAACTGCACT
>CAYRBL010000088.1:0-10455 GCA_964422385.1 uncultured Bacteroides sp. | reverse complement strand
ATCATATATCTTTTTGCAGAAAGAGAAAATGTATCGTTATTATTCAATTTGATATAACTATTATTATCGATAAACATTAGTTGCAAAATGTTGTCTTCGGGTACAAAATCTTTAAATACTATATGATTATCAACACCAACTTCCATAAATTCTTTGTCAGGATGTGGGATGTTCATAATAATACCACTTACACTAATATAGTTGTTTTGATATTGCGCATTTGTGCTAAAAACACCCATAAACACACTAAAGATAAAAACAAAAAAGATCTTCTTCATATTATTTTTTGTAATTCGTAATTCGTAATTTGTAATTGACTTTTCGTAATTCGTTAATCAAAATTATATATTCTATTTATTTCAATTATAGCTTTGCTCCAAGATTCGGAAGTTTCCTTTAACCAAATTAAATCTTCCTTTCTATTATAGGTAGCAAACACCATAGTTATTATACCTTTCTTTTTAATTTTAATATATGATGTAATACATAATTTTATAGCTGACTTTGTTTCTGTTCCCTCTAATTTATAACTTAAAATACCAAATGCAGTGTCCAAATCATAAACTTTACAAAGATTTTTAATAACATTAAATTTATTCAACTTAAGTTTGCTTTTTTTTAACCCAATTATAAAATCTGTAGTATCAATATCTTTATAATAATTATATTTCAGGGTATCCGTTTTAATACCTTTAAATTTATTAAAGTCTTTCAGATGCCAGTTAGGTCTAATTTCATTCTTTTTATAGCCTAATACCATAAACCTATTGAATTTTATGTTATCATATTCTTTTAATTCAAAAATGCTATTATCTATTGAATCTAAAAATATACAATCAACATCGCAATTTTCGGGAATAAATTGCTTATAATGCATTTTTAAAGTAAAGAAATTACCATAATAACTTGTGTCAGGATATGGCATTTTATCCACCAAAACATTACTACTTTTAGAAGTTATATATTTTTGTGCCGAAGTATAAGAAGCACCAAAAACAAACAAAAATAGAAAAACAAAAACTATTTTCTTCATAATGTATTATTGTTTAGATTAATTGATTCTTAAAATTATTAATTTTTAATTCTTAATTATTAATTTTTAATTAAATAAAACTATTTCTTTTTAAAAGTAAAAGGATTTATAGAACCAACACCTATATTCATATTGTCGAAAACAATAGCAAGATCAAAGATATTAGAAATACCATCCCCATTAATATCTTCCAGAAAATAACCTACAGGTGCATTTGGATCGTTCAGCATATCGAAAACATCAGCAAGGTCAAAAATATTTACAATCCCATCTTGCACAACGTCACCCGACCATATTAAATTGCCATTATAGTTGCCATAGGAATCGGTATTAGGCAACATATTGCCAAAAAATTGAACAGAAATAGGTTTAGTATGAAAATTATAAGCAATAAGAGTATCAGTAGTTACCATTGAATCGCTCCAAACCTCTACACTGTTTCGATGATTGATAACAAAATATGCATAGTTGTTTGTCATAAGCGCGTTAGGCATAATTATATCACTTATCTTGCCATCAGGAAATAAATCTAAGGCATGATACTCGGCCATAATAGAATAATCAGGAGGGTTGGTACTCCTTACTAAAACACTAAGGGTGTCCACTCTATCAGGATTGGTAAATTTAGGAATTAATGCATCTGAATTAATATCGTACGCTAAGGTTTGAACCATAGTATTATCATTTTGAGTTAAGCCTTGGAATAATGCATCTAATACTATTCGTTTATGCGCATTTACATTGATAAATAAAGTAGATGGAGTTCCATTTCCTAAAGAATTAACACCATAAACAGATAAAGTTCCTGAAGTAGCATTGCTGCCAAAAGAAATTCTAATAAGAGTATCGTTAATAGCAGTGATTGTAGCCCCATTACCAGTATAATTCCATACAGTATTGTCGGCATAGGTAATATTATTGGTGTAATAATCTACATTTGTTTGCCCCTGATTAACAATTGTAGCACCATGTATCTGAGTTGCTGCCGAAGGAGGAGGAGTAACAACCAAAACACTTCCCTGCATATTCGAATACATATAAGTAGCTTGTCGATGTGCTTGTACGCTATAAGTACCTGCATTAATATTGTTCCATATTAGTGTTGAGCCATTCCCTATTTTATATGAGATTGGGGAATTGTTTCCATTTTTAAATAGGTAATAAATAACACCATCGTTTTGCGAACCACTTAAAGTTAGCGTAGTCCCAACACTACTCAATTGATAGGTATTTAAAACGCCATTAAGAATAGGATTGCTCCACTTATCTCTTAAAGTATCCAAAGGTATTTGACCATTTGTAGGACATGGATTTAGATAATTAGCCAAAAGAGTAGTAGGATATAATACGTTTTTGCTATAAAAAACATACATAGGTGCCTGAAGGAAATCAGTAGTATTTGTTAGCTTAACCGAACAAGCTTTTACCCATCCTGCATTGTTAAGTGGGTCGGTAGCTGAATCGTAAATAGTCATACCATTTGTAGTTAAACTAGTGGCAAGAACATAAGAATATAAAGGATTGGTAATCGAAGGACGCAATAAAGAGTTAGTAGGTCGTTGATCAGGATTTGTGCCAAAGTTAGAACTTCCTGGAATTATCGACATAGAAGGTGTGCCTAATCCTTTTACATTTTTTAAACTGTCTTGGAATCCTGCTTGAAACCCTTTTAGATTAATAGATGTGTTTCCATTTATTGTATTAGCTCTAACATAAATATCAAATTGATAATTGCGAGCATCTAACAGCGTATCATTACATATTTTTATCTGCGCAGTAGGTAGGGTAGGAGTTGCATTAACCACAATAGGAAATGAAGTCGAAGGACCTTCACCACAAGCATTATAACCCTTTACTGAAATAGAACTATTAGAAGAATTGGTTCCAAAATTAAGTGTTATACTATTCGTATTAGAAGGTGTAGCACTAACATCGGTAGGCAAAGTCCAAATATAAGAAGTAGCATTGGCAATAACGGAAGATGTATAACCAACAAGTGGTTGCCCCTGACATACAGTAGCACTTCCAGTAATAAAACCCGAAGTGGTAATTGGAGAATTAACAGTGACAGCCAAAGAAGCTAATGTACTTTCTCCACATCCGTTTACACCCTTTACAGTAATAATACCATCTGTGGCATTAGTATTATAGTTTACACTAATACTATTAGTAGTGCTTGAACCTGTTGCTCCAGAAGGCAAAGTCCAAATATAAGAAGTAGCATAGGTAATAGTCGGAATGCTATACACAATATTAGAAGTGCCTTTGCAAACTGCAGAAGCACCAATTATATTTCCATTATTTATTGGTGGAGAATTGGTGATAATACTTAAAGTAGAAGCTATACCATCGCCACACATATTATGACCTTTCAAAGTTATGTCTCCAGATTGAGCATTTAAAGCATAGTTTACACTAATAGAGTTTGTAGTACTTGTGCCAGTTGCTCCTGAAGGCAAAGTCCATACATAAGTGCTTGCATTATTAATTGAATTAGCAGAATACAATACATTATTCTGACCTTTGCAAACTGAAATTTGTCCAGTAATAGTTCCGGAAGCAGATGGCAAAGGATTTATACTAATATTTAAATCAGAAATCACACCTGAGCCGCACGAATTAACACCATTAACTGATATATTTCCTGAAACAGCATTAGAACCATAATTAACAGCAATAGTATTTGTATTACTATTTCCTGTAGCACCAAAAGGTAAAGTCCAGTTATAAGAAGTAGCATTTGTAATAGAAGGTATAGAATAACTTACATTGTTTTGGTCTTTACAAACGAGAATAGCACCTGTAATATTACCAGCTGCAACAGGCAAAGGGTTAACTGTAATCATTTTATTAGAGCTATTGCCATCACCACAAGCATTATGAGCTTTAATAATTATATTGCTGGAAATTGCATTGGTATTAAAGTTAATAGAAATGGAATTAGTAGAACTTGTACCTGAAGCACCATTTGGTAATGTCCATAAATAGGATGTAGCATTTGCAACATTAGTTATAGCATAAGAAACATTGTTTTGCCCCTGACAAACAGTAGTAAGTCCTG
The DNA here is from genome assembly GCA_964422385.1 of uncultured Bacteroides sp. Lineage (GTDB taxonomy): Bacteria > Bacteroidota > Bacteroidia > Bacteroidales > JACABE01 > JBAXLO01. The sequence continues at coordinate 6,361 of CAYRBL010000088.1, read as the reverse complement.
TTATGGCTCCAGTTGTGGATGGGAGAGGGTTAACTACAATATTTAAAGATGAAGAAAGACCACTGCCCATTGGATTAACACCATAGACTGATAAGATTCCAGATGTGGCATTATTACTAAAGGATAGTTGTATGGTGGTGTCGTTAATAGAAGTAATAGTTGCACCTGTTCCTGAGTAATTCCAAACTGAATAATCAGCATAAGTTATTTGATTTAAGGTATAGGAAACACTAACTTGAGATTGACAAACTGTATTATTACCAGCAATAGGACCAGCTGCTAAAGGTGCAGGCGTAACTATAACTACATTACCATCCATACCCGAATACATATAGGTAGCTATACGATGGGCTTGAATAGTAAATGTTCCAGCCGACATATTTGTCCAGCTGAGAGGGAATCCAGTTCCTATTTTACTTGTAAATGGAGTTGAAGAATTGTTTTTATAAACATAATATATAACTCCATCGCTTTGAGAACCACTTAATGTTAAAGTTGTTCCAATATTGCTTACCTGATAGGTGTTTAATTGCCCATTTAAGATAGGATTGCTCCAGTTGTATCTAGTAGTATCCAAAGGAATTTGACCATTAGAAGGACAAGGATTTGAATAATTAGCTAAAACGATAGTTGGATAAGTTGCATTTTTACTATAAAAAATATGCATTGGAGCTTGTAAAAAATCAACAGTATTTGTAAGCTTAACAATACAAGCTCTCACCCAGCCAGAGTTAGATAATGGATCGGTAGTTGAATCATATATTGTCATACCATTAGTAACTAAGCTTGTTGGTAGAACATTTGCATATAATGGATTCGTAATTGAAGGTTTAAGTAAAGAGTTTGTTGGGCGTTGATCAGGTAAAGATCCAAAATTAGAACTTCCAGAAACTATAGAAACAGAAGGAGTTCCTAAGCCTACAACATTTTTTAAGCTATCTTGAAAACCAGCTTGGAAACCTTTTAAATTAAAAGTAGAAATACCATTAATGTTAGAGGTAGCTCTTATATAAACTTCGAACTGATAATTTCGAGCATCTAATAAGGAATCATTGCAAATCTTTATCTGTGCAGTAGGTAAGTTAAGCAAAGGTGTAACGGTAATAGCCAAAGAAGAAGCAATACCATCCCCACATACGTTAGTTCCTTTAACAATAATAGTTCCATTTTGAGCTGTAAGGCCAAAGCTAGTTGTAATACTATTGGTAGAACTGAAACCTGTAACATCTGAAGGAAGATTCCACACATAAGAAGTTGCATTTGTAATTACTGGAACAGTATAAGTAATTGATGTTTGTCCTTGACAAACAGTAGAGATACCAGAAATAGTGCCTGCATTAGCTACAGGAGCATTCACATTAATAAATAGGGAAGAAGTAGCACCTTCGCCACAAGAATTTATGCCTTTAACAGTAATAGAACCTGAAATTGCAGCCAGACTATAACTAATACTAATGCTATTTGTGTTACTAGTGCCAGTGGCTCCCGAAGGTAAAGTCCATAAGTATGATGTAGCATTTGCAATAGTAGGAACTGTATACACAACATTGTTTTGTCCGCGACAAATATTAGAAATTCCATTGATATTTCCCGCATTTTCAGGAAGCATATTTACAATAATAGGAAGGTTGGCAGCAGCACCATCCCCACAAATGTTAGTGCCTTTTACACTAATAATACCTGATTGAGCATTAGTGTTATAACTAAGATTTATTGCATTACTGCTACTCGAACCAGTGCTTCCAACAGGTAAAGTCCAGATATATGAAGTAGCATTTGCAATAGTACTTACACTATATGCAACATTGTTCTGCCCTTGACATACAGTAGACAATCCATTTATGCTTCCTGCATTTACTACAGGAGAATTAACTGTAATATTTGCTTGTGAAGTTATTCCTTCTCCACAAGTATTAATTCCTTTTACAGAAATAATTCCTGAAGTAGCAGATGCGCCATAAGTTACTGTAATCGTATTTGTAGTACTCGTGCCTGAAGTTCCCGAAGGTAATGTCCAGCTATAAGAACTTGCATTTGCAATTGAATTTACTGTATAAATAACATTGCTTTGATTTATACAAACATTATTTAGTCCATTAATTGTAGTAGCAGTTAAAGGTAAGGGGTTGACAGTGATAGCCAGATTTGAAGAGATGCCATCACCACAAGTATTATGCCCTTTTACCGAAACGTTTCCACTTAAAGAGCTCGTACCATAGTTAACTGTAATTGTATTTGTAGAACTACTTCCTGTAACTCCATTAGGCAATGTCCAAACATACGAACTTGCATTAATGATAGCAGGTACTGAATACGTAATATTGTTTTGCCCCTGACATACAGTAGTAATGCCAGAAATAACACCTGCTGCAGAAGGTAAAAGGTTAACAGTAATTGGTAATGTAGAACTATTTCCATCACCACATAAGTTATTCCCTTTTACAATAATATTTCCAGCTAAAGCATTTGCATTATAGGAAACAACAATACCATAAGAATTGCTCGAACCTGTTGCTCCATTAGGCAGAGTCCAAATATAATCAGTTGCATTTGCTATTGTTGGAATGGTATAAACAACACTACTTTGTCCTTGGCAAACTGTAGTCGCTCCAGTGATGATTCCAGCATCTGAAGGCAAAGGATTAACAATTATAGGTAGATATGAAATACTACCATCTCCACAAGCGTTATGTCCTTTAACACTAATAAAATCAGATGTAGCTGTTTTGTTATAATTAAGTGTAATATTATTTGAGTCACTACTACCTGTAGTTCCTGAAGGTAAAGTCCATATATATGAATTAGTATTCGTGATATGAGGTGTGCTATAGTTAACAGCATTTTGCCCTTGGCATACTGTAGAAAGTCCATTGATAATCCCGGGATTAGACGGTAATGGGTTGACAGTAATAGCTAATGATGTTGTTGGTCCTGTCCCTAAAGTGTTTTGTCCATACACTGATAGTATTCCAGATGTGGCAATATTACTAAAAGAAACCTTAATTAAAGTGTCATTTATACTTACTATTGTAGCACCAGTACCCGAGTAATTCCAGATTGAGTTATCTGCATTTACAATATGATGTATTGTATAGTTTACATTGCTTTGTCCTGCACATAAAGTAGAAGAACCTATTATCGTACTTGGAGTTTCGGGATACGTAGATATTGCAGTTACTGTTGCTGTTCCAATCATTGTATCCTTCATATAGGTTGCAATTCTTCTGCTCACAACATTATATACACCTGCTAATTTATGATACCAAACAATAGGATTTCCATTTCCAATAACTTCAGTAGAATCAATGAGTACTCCGTTTAACATTAGCTTATAAGCGCATCCTATTTGAGAACCATTTAAGGTAAGAGGAACTCCATTTGTGTTTATTAAATAGGAGCTCGTGCCAGTGAAATTATACTTAGTAATTGGCGCATTTAAAATTGGATTATATAAATAATATAAGGTGTCAAGAGGGATTACTCCATTAGATGGGTTTGGGTTTGGATAATTTGCCATTATAGTAGTATAATAGAGCGTATTCTTGCTGAAAAATACATTCATTGGTGCTTGCAGATAATCTACAGAATTGGTTAACCTAACTGTACAAGCCCTAACCCATCCTGCATTTCCCAATGGATCTGTCGCCGAATCGTAAATAGTCATTCCACTTGTAACCATTATCGCAGGATTTATCTGAACATAAATAGGATTGTTAGGGAGCGGTTTGAAACTTGTAGTAGTAGGCCTTTGATCTGGATTTATACCAAAATTAGAACTGCCAGCAACAATGGATGAAGTTAATACGCCAGTTCCTTTTACGTTTTTTATGCTGTCTTGAAAGCTTCCTTGGAATGCTTTTAAGTTAAAATTACTTTGACCATTTGCTTGCTTAGCTCTAACAAACACATCAAACTGATAATTTTTAGAATCAATTAAAGTGTCGTTGCAAATCTTAACTTGAGATGCAGGTTGTTGTGCATAAGAATAAATATAAGCAAATATAAATAAAAATATGGTAATATTTTTTTTAAGAATAGAATAATTTTTCATTGTAGTAAGATTAATTTTTTGTGCTTTAAAATAAAGTGCAAATGTAATGATTATTTAAGTAATAAGATTCTATTTATTTGAAATTTATTTTTAAAATCCATTTTGAAATTGGAAATATATGGGGGAGATTAATTGTTTTTATTTAAGAATAATCATAATTATTATGAGTAAATTATGGGAACATATAAAGAGATTTGAATAAAAATAAAAAAAAAGAGAATTCCCTATTAAGGAAATTCTCTTTTTAGAGTATTTTATTTATTTTTAAAATTTCGGCATATACTTATTATGTTCATCAACGGGAGTTTCGTATTTCTTTTGCTCATAAACAGGTTTTGCTTGTATTAAATTATCTTTAAACATAGCAATTCTTTTGGAAAGATGTGGGTGTGTGGATAATTTCTCAGCAATCCATTTCCAGAAACTATACTCTGAAGTACTCTGATTTATAAATTCATTAGCATTAACTTTGCTATATAATCTCTTCCCAGCAGCTAAAATTAATAAACCATTAATCGTACCTTTATTATTTAAAGAATTAGCTATCTCATCGCAAGTGTATTCGCAGCCACGAGAATATGCAAGTTCTAAAAAGGGTATAATCATAGAGGGAAACAAAATCATCTTTTTAATAATATGATTTCTTTTTATATGCCCAAGTTCGTGACCAATAATAAACTCAAGTACATTTATATCATTTTCATAAGCAGCTTCTACTATTTCGGAATATAAAACAACATAGTTTTTAAACATAAAACTTGTTGCTAATGCATTTAAAATACCTCCCGATTGAAGTATAAATACTTTAGGAGCTTTTTTTAAACCAAGTATTTTAGATTGATTTTCTACTATTTCAAATATATCAGGAAACTGTTTAGGACTTACCTTTACCGCATTACCTTTTATATATCCAATAAATACTCCTAATTTTATTATCACAAAAAATATAATGATAAAAAGATAAAACAACAACATTAAACTTAATGCTACTTTGCCCATATCTTCAGAGTCGAACTGCCCCATAAGAGCGAGAATTAGAATTGGATATAAAATTACGCTGAACAAAACTTTTATCCAGAAATAAATATTCTCTTTAAAATAGACGGTGTAATTTACTTCACTTTTCATTTTATTATTAATTCTTATTTATAATTACTATTTTATTTAATGTGCAAAATTATTAAAATTATTCTATTCAATTATGATTTCATCAGCAAAAATCCATGCTTTCCCACCTGCCCCAGGATGACCTTTAGGGCAAGTTTTGATATTTCTGGCAACAAATTTCACATATCTAAAGTTACCAATACTAGTTTCATTTGTCGAAAATTCAGTAACTCCCAAACTTTCATCACTGTTATTTTTTAAAGTTATAATTGGTCCTATTTTTTTATAATTAACAGTATCATTACTCACATATACTTCTACACTATCAGGTTTGTAAATCCAGGCACCAGGGTTTTCATAAAAATTACAATGTATTTTATGTATCTTATTAGCAATACCCAGATCAATTATGGCAATTATATCTTCGCCTTCCCAACCTTGCCAAATACCATCATTATAATCATAGCTTCCACGCTTATTATCAATCAATGCATTGTTTCCGCTCGCTTTATAAGAGCTACTATAAGTATTTATTAAGGTAATTTTTTTACTAAAAGCCAGATTATTTACTTTTGTTTGCCAGTTTCCTTTAATACGACCTGGTTCTCTATTATTCTTTCCCTTTACTTTCGTTAAGCCATCGCCTAAATCTTCCCTTGCTTGCTCTCCTAATTTTTGTAGCATAGCAACAACTTCAGGATATTTAGCTGCCACATCTGTAGACTCACTTATATCGTTTTCCAAATCATATAATTCCAAACCAATCTTAGAAGGAATACCTATCATTGGCCATCTTTCTTTATTAAAAGCAACACCTTTAAAAGTAGTATACGAATGTGGAAAATGCAATTTCCATTTCCCCTGTCGCACTCCTTGTAATTGCCCTCCATAATAGTAATAGAACTCTTTACGAGGGTTGGCATCTTTTTCATTATTCAATAAAGAGAGAATATTTACCCCATCTATTTTCTTGGCAGGTAATTGAGCCCCGGTTATTGCAGCTAAGGTAGGTAATATATCAATAGTAGAAGCAAGTTTGTTACATACAATTCCTTTAGCAAAATGATTAGGCCAGTAAAAGATAGCCGGCTCTCTCAAACCACCCTCAAAATTGGTTCCTTTACCTTCCCGCAAAGGGTAAGCAGAGCCTGCATGAAGATCGGAAGAGCGTCGTGTAGGGAAAGAGTGTTCAGAGCCGTGTAG
>CAYRBL010000087.1:4571-10463 GCA_964422385.1 uncultured Bacteroides sp. | reverse complement strand
TAACATATATTGTTCATATTTAGTACTCTACATTTTTTGTCATGTACTAAAAGAAAATAAATAAATTAAATATATATGGTGAAATAAAAAACACATACCTTTAGAATAAAGCCGCTGCCTTAGTCTCTTTTTACAACGGTAAATAAAAACTAAACTTGCTTTGTTTGCATTTTTAAGTTAATAAAAGAGATGGTGCAAAATTACATTAATTTTGATAAGCTTACTCCCTTAATTTTCATAAGGATTCATGGTCTTTAAAATACCAATTAACAACAAAATTTTAAAACAAATCAATATTTCTTGGTGCATAAAATTTAACTGCATCAGACAAAATAGTTTATTTAATAAAAAATAATTTTAAACAATGAAAAAAATAACAATAATTTTAGCAAGTCTCTTAATATTAGGAGCAATTATTTTTTACTCATGTAAAAAAGATAATACAACAAATGTAGTAAAAGCAAATGATAAAAATGCTTTAGTTGCATCATTAAAATCTTATTCTAAAGATTTTAAATGTCATAATAACAAATCATGGTGGGGTAGTTTTACAAATGGAGTTAAAAACACAATGGTTGTTATGGGTGCTGATGTTTCAGCTGGTCTAGGAACAGCAGCAACAGTCTTTGTTGCTGCTGGAGCATATACTGTTGCAGGTGTACTGTTACATTAACAGCTGTTACAACAACAGCAGCTATTGCAGGCACAATTGTTGGAGTTGGGAATTCTATTGATAAAGGAAGGCATTTAAAAGGTCTAATAACAGAAAATATATATTTAGCAGAAATTGATTCGTTTTGTTCTAATGCAGAAAATAAATTTGATTTTTTCGGAAAGAATCATAATTATTTACTTAATTATTATGCAAAAGGGAATCAAGCTGCAATTAGTACTGATGTGTTAAATGACTTGTTTTATGAATATGCAAGGATTAATAACTTTAATGGAGACTCTCAAATTCTTTTAAATAAAGATACACTTATAATAAATAAGGATTATCTTTTAAATCTCATTAATTCAGATATTATACAAAATTCTACAGTTCAATATTCAAATGATAATATTACAAATTATATTAATAATAATTTTGCAGATGATTATGATAGAGAAATAATGATTGAATACTTTAATAATATTTCTACAATGGATAATGTAGATGATTTTATAAATTATACTAAAGGATATGAACATATTATTATTTTATCAATAGGACAGGACACATATAGTCGTCTTTTATCTTCATTATCTATTGCAAGATATAGTCTTGGATATTGGGTTACATCTAGTGGCAAAAAATAATATCAATATTTAATTAAAAATATAGCAATGTTTTTTTAAATAAAAATCAGTAAATAATTAAAAAAACACTGCTTTAAATATATTTTTTATGACAATAAAAATATTTTCAAAAAAAGAAAATTTATATATTTCAATAGTGATTATTTTGATAACAAGCTTTTTATTTAATAAATCATTATTTTTTATAATAAATAGTAGATATATTCTTGAAAAAATACTTATTATCATACCAACTTGTTTTATAGATTTAATAATAATATTTATTTTAATTCATATATTGAAAAACTTGATTAATAAAAATCCTTTTGTAACATTTTTTGATAATAAATTTGTACTAGAGACATTATTTTTACCATTAAGTATAAATTATGAATTAATAAAAACTATACAGTTTAATAAAAAAACTAAATTTATAACTTTCAAAATGGGCAAAGATATTAAAAGAAAAAGAAAATGGTTAATTTATTTTATAAGTAATCCAATAAGAATTAGGCTTAAAGATGCATCATCTGAAGAAATTGAAAAAATATTACAAAACTTAATTATTAATAATAAAGAAATCATTTATAAATAATTACTCTTTTATATTTTAAACACGAGCTTCGGTTATAAATATAAAAACCATCATCATAAAAATAAAAAAAACTAACAGGAAAGAAAAATACCTGTTAGGTTAAATCATTGCACATTCTTCTTTTATTTATATTTAAACCTTGTCTTCGGTTATAAATATAAAAACAAAGAAAGAACCCCAACCCCTTAAAAAGGGGCTATAACTGGTATTTATAAAAATTAGATTATATAGAAAATAAGTTGTATTTCTTCTCCTCTTTTATATTTAAACCTTGCATTCGGTTATAAATATAATAATCAGTATAAAAATAAAACTAAGCCTTTATCGGAACTATAATTTTGAAACCAATATTTCTACCCATATTATATATGCCCGAATGTCCTGATACATTGTTAGGAAAAGGCTCGAAATACTTTAATCTGCTGAGATGCGACTGATAGGCGATATCAAAAATATTATTAACAGAAACATTAAAACTAAACAACTCCTTACCTTTTTTATTAATAACATTTGCACCCATACCCACACCAAACAACGTATATGAAGACGTGAAAGTTTCGGTGTTATCGGCTAAATAAACCCTGTTTTGCGAAGCATAATAATCCATTTCAAACTTAAAATAAACAGAAGTTAGATGTTTAAACAGCTTTTTGGCATTGGCGCGCAACTCCGAATGGGTGTGCAAAGGTGGTATAAAAGGTAGATATTTAGTACTATCGTTAATCGTAACTCCATTGCCACCTTTGTTAACGGCATATACAAGTGAAATAGAGTTTTCAAAATGAATCCAGTCGTAAGGATGTGGGTGTAAATCAATATTTATTTCGCCACCATACAAATGAGCTTGCGACTGTTGGTATTTAAAAGTTTGATTGCCGCTAATAATAATTGAATCCTGATTATTTTTATTAATAAGTTTTTGATTGAAGATGTAATTTTCGATATCATTATTAAAGAGCTCAATACTTCCTTTTGCATGATAATAATTGAAGAAAAAACCTATATCTTCCTGAGTGCTAAACTCGGGTTTGAAATCGGTGTTTCCCAATTGATAGATGTTAGTTCCGGGATGCGCACCATTAGCCGATATTTCGGAAACATCGGGCGCACGATAACCTCTGGCAACATTTGCCTTTACAAACATATTGTCGGAAATAGTATAGGTAGCACCGGCACTACCACTTATGCCCGAATAAGTTTGTTTGTAAGTAGTAAAAACTTTAGTTGCACCTATAATATCAGGAGGGTTAACGATAGCATCAAAGCCCGTAAGTGGGTTGGGACGAGTATACATCTCGTCATTCTTATAATAACGAACATCATAGCGCATCCCCAAACTAACATCCAACTTATTGATTGTTTTTTTAGCAAACACAAAAGGACCAACATCAAAAACAGTATAATCAGGGATGATAAAATCGTTGCCTTTATTCGTATTCACCTGATGCATACCATTGATACCTGCTGTGACATCCCATTCTTTTAGCTCGGGGAAATAATATTTGAAATCATAAGTAATAGTATTCAAATTCAGATAAAGCCCCGCTACATCAATAGCTTGCGGATGGCTGAATTCTTTACGAATGTTTCGTTGCCAGCCCAAATTAACTGCAAGTTTAGCATTACCTAAAATAAAATTACTGTTGGAATAAATCCTGTAATGCTGTATGTTTTGATGCAGATCGTTAATAGAATAGGAGTTTAACTCGTCCTCCGAAACGATGGGGCGTATAGTATCAGCTTCGCATATTTGTTTTGTAAATTTACGACTTGCCGAATCCCTGCTACCATCGGGTATCTCCTGAACATCATTATAAATAGAAAAATTAAGATGTGAATAACCCCAATGTTTATTTATACCAAAACTAGCTTTGAAATCTGTTTCATTAAAAGCAGTAGCATACACCCTGCCGTCAATACTGTTTTGATAATTGGTAGCCTGCTTATGCGAAAGCCTTATATCATAAACAAAACCAGACTTATTAGCATCATAATTAAAAGTTGTACCAATCAATTTATTATTGGTTTGATACTCGCTAAGGAAAGTGCTTTTGGTAATGCCAGGCATCAATGTTTGCATAGGCAATAGGTTGACCACCCCTGCAATAGCTCCCGAACCATAGATAAGACTGGCAGGGCCTTTCACAACCTCTACTCTATCCACTGCGTATTCGTCAACCTCCACACCATGCTCATCTCCCCATTGTTGCCCCTCCTGACGCACTCCATCGTATAAAGTTAGCACACGCAGATAACCTAATCCATGAATGTAAGGTTTAGAGACATTAGCACCTGTAGTAACAGCACTAACACCTGGCACTTTAGCTACAGCATCGATTATATTTGTAGAAGTGTTTTCCTGAAGTTCGTCTTTATTGAGGGTAGCCACTGGAACAGGGTTTTTCATTATTTCGGTAGCTTTGGAAGTACCTGTAATCACAACGGCATTGATCTCGACAGCAGATTCTTCCAGTTGAAAATCTTTTATTATTTCTTTATTTAAATCTATAGTAATAATAATGGTTTTGTATCCAACATAACTTATTTGCAATAGCAATTTAACTTTAGGAAGGTTTTCTATTTTATAATTTCCTGTAATATCGCTCACACTACCAGTTTTGAAATCGGGGATGTAAATAGCCACACCCGGAAGGCTTTCGCCCGTTTCTTTGTTGGTAATCCTGCCACTTAGCGTCACTTTTGGTGTAGTGCCATCCGAAGCAAAAGAGATAGTTGAAAATAAAAAAAATATTATAATTATTATGAAACCTACTTTAGACATGATTTTAATTTATGATATATAAAACGAGAAAATAATTATTTTGTTTTGAAAAGGAGCATTGTTAAAACAAAAAAAGCTGCCCCTTGTGAGAGCAGCTTAATTAAAAATCTAAATTATGGAATTAAAATATTTCTTATTTATTAGGTAAATTGTAATGGTAAATCTTTGAATTAACTCTATAATTGCTTAAATCTAAATACCAGTCTGGATACAAAATACCACCTGATTGAGCCCATGTTGCAAAATAATTGAAAGCTGTAACAATGTCTGTCTTTTCTGTTGCCCAATCTATTTCAGCAGGAACATATATTGCCCAAGGCAAACCATTAGCAGTACAGTAATATTTATTAGCAGATGGAATTGATTTATCGCTAAGAGTACCAAAGTAAGAGGGATTAGCTAAACTTGTAGGTTTTGCATCAATAGCATGAACTTCTAATCCGCGATTTTCGGTTCTGAATATAAAGAAATTGTATGGAGCAGCACCCAGAGTAGAAGTTACTATAGGTTGCGCAAACTTAATAACAATATTCATAACTGGAGCTTGAACTGTAGGATAAGCAAGCACTGTATTCATATACTGATGATTTAAAGCAGGAACAAGCGAAAAAGCTTTGTCGAATAAAACAACTACAGCTTTATCTTGATTTGCTTCGGTACCATTTGAATTAATATTTAAACTAGCCGAACCATCAATATGAGTACCTGTTACAGATTGAATTTGATTTGGAGTTAAATTATCGAAACGTAAACCAAAACCACTATTTAAAGAAGCACCTATAGCTTTAATTTTTAATGTAGCATCAATTTCTACAGCTTTGTTCTGAGCATTGGTTACAACATTTATTTTATAATTAGTAATAAGATCGTTTAAGTCGTAATCACCAGCTGAAGGCCATAAATCTTCAAACATAATTGTACCAAAAGTATTAGCACCAGGAGCGTAGTTGTTGAACGCTTTTGTAGGGTCATTTGGATATGCATCTTGACTATCAGGAACACCGTCACCATCGTTATCAGCAATAATAGGCTGAGCACCATTACCGGGTGAACAATCAGAAGAAGGAATTATATTAGTAGCTGTAGCTATTGAATGATAAACTGCATTACTACCTTGATAAGTAACACCTGCAGGAGTAGTTGCAGAAACACCTGATAATTCTAATTTAGATTTAACAACAGTTCCCCACATATTTACAAAAGAGCCAGTAACTTTCACACTACTTGTATTAAGACC
>CAYRBL010000087.1:0-4471 GCA_964422385.1 uncultured Bacteroides sp. | reverse complement strand
TTAACATGGAATGTTTTCCAGTTAGTAACATTACCATTGGCTTGAAAATCGTTTTCGAATATCATATCACCACTGTTTTCGATAGGAGTATTGTATGCAGTTGTTGTGTTAGCTAAAGCATGAAAATATGCATAGTTTGTAACAGGACCAATAACAGTACCACCCCAACTTGTAATAGTAGTAGTACCCCAGTTTGTAAAGGCAGTGTTAGTAGACGAAATTGTAATATTATTAATAAGAGCTTCACCATTTGAATAAACAGTAAAACTAGAACTGCCAAACATATTAGTAGCACTTACAAGAGTTGCTTTTGCATTAGGCAATACCTCGATATGGCATTTATCACCCATTGTTGGGATTGTTAACGTACAATTGTTATTTACTTTTAAAGTACCACCATTATTCCAATGTTCGAAAGCGATAGTTCCTGTAAAAGCAGAATTAATTATATATGTTTTATTGCCAGTTACTGTAATTGTACCTGTAGTTTGAGTAATTACGTAATCAGCAGATGTACCAGGACCAGCATTGATTTGATAAGCACTTACAGTTTTACCTTGCGAATGTGCAAAAGTAACAGTTGCAGCAGGCACATTAGTATTCATTGTTTGTACATCTGTGGAGCCATCTGCTCCTTTTCTTACAACCCAAACCTTTTTTAAATAAGTTGGAATGTTAAGCATAATAGCATAAGGATTTCCGTTTTTGGCAGCTCCTGAAGCTAATAGTTGTGCTTCTGCATTAGGATTGCCATCATAAATAGAAATAACATCAAGTAAATTACCTGATGTCGCAGGTACACTAACACTCACTTGAATGTTTTGTGTGTTCTGCCAGTTAAAGTTTTTAGGAACATTAATATCAGAGGTTTTTGTAACATTTACAACCGATATGTTTTGTTCTACATCTTTTTTACAGTTTACCAAAATAAAAGAAATCATGATAATACTTAGATAAATTAATTTTTTCATTTTGTTGTTTATTTTAATTGTTTTTAACCACACTTTTTTTTTGACAATTAAAATAAGCAAAGCATATACCTGATGTTTATAAAATAACATTATTTTTTAAATTTTTAATTTTATAGACCTGAAATACTTATTATTATAAGTAAAGATAAAAATGAAATAGAGATTTCGAAAAGATGGGAATATTTTAGAAACAGATTCTATTCAGGACGAAGTGTACGAATTTGGGACAGTAATTGTTTTTATTTATACCAAAAGGGATAATAAAAAAGCCCTTTTACTACTTTCGTAATAAAAGGGCTCTATATAATATATAGTATCGGAACTTATAAAACGTTTACTTCTTTTAAAAGTCCTTTACCAATTTCAATTGCTTTTTCGTTTTCAGGAATAAGCTTGTGGTGACGTGCAGGTAATGATTTTTCCAAACCTTTGTGAATAAATTCTGGTTGAATTAAAGGTTTTATTTTTAAAAAGCCACCAAGAACAATCATGTTAAACACTTTCATCATTCCTAACTTACCAGCTTCTTCAGCAGCTTCGATAGAATAAATGTTGATGTCTTTACGAGTTGGATGATGTGTAATACCATTTGGATCGTATATTAATAATCCACCTGGTTTAACATTCTTCTCGAATTTATCCATTGATTGTTGGTTAAGGATAATTGCAGTATCGTAACTGTTAACAATAGGAGAACTGATACGCTCGTCGCTTAATACTACAGTTACATTTGCAGTACCTCCACGCATTTCAGGACCGTAAGAAGGCATCCAGCTTACTTCCTGATTTTGCATAATACCAGAATATGCAAGTATTTTACCCATAGATAAAACTCCTTGACCACCAAAACCGGCTATAATTATTTCTTCAGTCATAACTAATCTTTTTTATTTATTACAATACTACTTTACTATTAACTGACCATCAACTTTAATATCACCTAATGGATAATATGGAAACATGTTTTCAACCATCCATTCGTTTGATTGAACTGGATTCATTTTCCAACCTGAATTACAATTAGAAACTATTTCGATAAAAGAAACACCTTTGTTTAGATGTTGGTTTTCGAATGCTTTTCTGATTGCTTTTTTAGCCTTACGAACAGCGCCTGGAGTATGTACAGCATGACGTGCTACGAAGTATGTGCCTGGCAATTGAGCTACAAGTTCTGTCATCTTTAATGGATTTCCCATAATCTCAACATCACGGCCATAAGGACAAGTTGATGCTTTCATATTTGGTAGAGTGGTAGGAGCCATTTGTCCACCAGTCATACCATAGATTCCATTATTAACAAAAATGATAGTAATATTTTCGCCACGGTTGCAAGCATGAATAGTTTCGGCTGTACCGATTGCAGCTAAATCGCCATCACCTTGATATGTGAATACATATTTATCTGGAAACAATCTTTTAACAGCAGTTGCCAATGCAGGAGCTCTTCCATGAGCAGCCTGTTGCATATCAATATTCATAAACTCGTACGCAAGTACCGAACAACCTACTGGAGCAATGCCGATAACCTTATCCTGAGCATCCATTTCTTCCAATACTTCCATTGTAATACGGTGTGCAGTACCATGACCGCAACCAGGGCAGTAGCTTAATGCCTTATCAGTAAGAAGAGGAGTTTTTTTGTAAACTATATTTTCTTCTTTACGGATGTCTTCTTTTGTAATTATATCTGACATAACTTAACCTCCTATTATTTGTTTTTCTAAAGCTTCAACAACTTCATCAGGTGAAGGAACTACTCCTCCAAATCTACCGAAATGTTCAACTTTTACTTTACATTCAACTGCTAATTTAACGTCTTCTATCATTTGACCCAAACTCATTTCAACAGATAAAATACCTTTAACATGGCTTGTGTGTGCTAATAAAGGTTTCTTTGGGAATGGGAAAAGAGTAATCGGACGCAATAAACCAACTTTATATCCTTTTTCTCTGCATATCGTTACTGCTTTTTGACAGATACGTGCACTCGAACCATAAGCTACCAATAAATAGTCGGCATCTTCGCATTGGAATTCTTCGTATCTAACTTCGTTTTCTTCCATTGCAAGATATTTATCACGCAAGTGAGCAACGTGTCGTTCTTGTTTATGAGAATCTAAGTCTAAAGAAGTAATGATGTTTCTTTCTCTATCTTTTGTTTTGCCTGTAGTTGCCCAAGGAGTATTTTTTCTGATTTCTTCTTCAGTCCATCTTGGTTCTTGTGGATCTAAATATACTTTTTCCATCATCTGACCAATAACACCATCAGATAATATAAGAGCAGGGTTGCGATATTTAAAAGCAAGTTCGAAACCTAATTTTGCAAAATCTGCCATTTCCTGAACCGATGCTGGTGCTAATACAATTAACCTATAATCACCATGACCTCCACCTTTTGTTGATTGGAAATAATCGGACTGTGATGGCTGAATAGTACCTAAACCAGGACCGCCACGAACTACATTTACTAATAAACAAGGTAATTCGGCACCTGCCAAATAAGAGATACCCTCTTGTTTTAAACTCATTCCAGGACTTGAAGAAGAGGTCATCACTCTTTTTCCACATGAAGCTCCACCATAAACCATATTTATAGCTGCTACTTCACTTTCGGCTTGCAAAACAACCATTCCGGTAGTTTCGTAAGGCCTTTGCACCATCAGGTATTCCAATATCTCCGATTGTGGAGTTATAGGATAACCGAAATAACCATCACAACCGGCTCTGATAGCAGCTTCTGCCACTGCTTCGTTACCTTTCATTAATTTCAGTTCTTTCATTACAGTATTTTTAATCTGTTAAACTTATGATTTTACTCTATAGACAGTGATTACACCATCAGGACAAACAACTGCACAATTTGTACAGCCTGTACAATCCTCATTTATCGACTCAGCATAGTGATAGCCTTTGCCGTTTACATTTTTTGACATTGCAATAACATCACATGGACATGCGGTGATACATACTTCGCATCCTTTGCACTTTTCAACGTCAACTACGATGTCGCCCTTTACTTTTGCCATCTTTTGATGATTTATATTATTAATTTTCTGATAAAATTCTGCCTAAATATTAGGCTACGAAATTAGTTATAAAATCTCAATTAATGGATATGATTTTTGATATTTTTTTAACAATATATAAATATCATTACTAATATACAGTATATCAGTTTTAAATTCCCAAACTTTTATTTATTATTATAAAAGATTTATTTTATTAATATTTTAAATAATAGAACTTTTTTATCAATATGAATAAGAAGTTAATTTAAAATTATTAATACTTAAATAAATCTTTTTAATATTTTGTATTAAATTGAAGATTAAATATAGTAGCTTTTTAATAATGTTTATTTTAACATGTACGTAACAATGTTTTAATAAACTTTAAAACACATTGTAAACCATTATAATTACTTTTGTGTTTTTAAAAATAAGAACAATTAAGAAAGTGGCTGTAAGTATAAATTTTATTGAGCATCACTCTATAATAGA
>CAYRBL010000086.1:2749-10471 GCA_964422385.1 uncultured Bacteroides sp. | reverse complement strand
TTTATGCATCTGAAAAATGCAGATGTCGAGAATAAGTCTTGACTGAAGCATCTGAAAAATGCAGATGGCTTACTTAATACTTTTTTTGCTGTTTTTTTATTTTTATGAAGGCAGAATTCAGAGATTGTAAAAACTTTATAAACCACGACCGTCATTGCGAGGAGGAACGACGAAGCAATCTAAAAAGAGAGATTGCTTCGCTACGCTCGCAATGACGTCGTGGTTAATAAAATAATGTCATTAGTATGCATTTCTTCTAAAATGTATTTTTATTATTTAAGAATTATTTAATAAAAATACATTTATAAAAATAAAAATAAAAGAAACAATTATAATAAAAATAAAAAAGGAAAAACTACCGCTGCAATTTCAATACATTTCGACTGCGGTTGGGCGAAAGACTGTTGAAATCGATGTTAAACAGCACTTCGTGCATATACTGGCGTTGATCGGGAAGATACGAAAGGCGATATCCCAAATTTATAGGCGCAAGAAAACGGATAATATGCATATCGGTATTTAGCTCGGCACCCATCGATTTCAATTTAGTGTGGACTTGCTTTTCAATTAAATCGGCATAAGCGTAAAAAAGCTTCATATTAATTCGTTTGAGATACATCAGAGAGCTAATGCTTAAATCGGGACAAATCAGAGGTAAATAATAAGTGCACGACATGGACGTGAACTTATCGCTAAGCGATGCCGTACTGCCAATTGGGTAGTTGATAATATCATAGAAGTACGAATGAGTGTTAGACATGCGGCGCTCTTGATACCCGCCGTACAAAATGAAGCCATGATGCTTGATGGTGGAAGGGAAATAGAGATAAGTTTCGGCCGAAATCATATTTCCATAATTTGTGAGGCCAAAAGGGGAGTGGATGTAGTTGAAATCAAAAGTCTGTCCCCAAGCCGGATACAAATCGCGCTGGCTGCTTCTTAACATTCTGTAAAAATACAAACGATAGTTGATATAATTATTTGTAGCCGTTTTGAAAGTATGTGAAGTGTCGGTTGCGTTAGATAAATTTGTCAATACGGTATGCACTTCGGGCTGGTAGCCAATAAAATATTTGCTGCGCGAATAATCTTGCGGAACTCTTAAATCTAAATTATAATTGGTAACATTAAAAGTAAAGGGTTCGAGAAAAATAACTTTCCCAAATTGATTTATATGATAAATATTGGAAGATAATTTGCGATAATCCACCTTAAAATCTATGATAGGATAAAAACCTTTATAGGTAAAATTGACGAAATATTTACCTGTGTTTTCCGTAGGCACGTACTCCCAGCCTGCAGTTGTAAACATGGTACTTAAAAGGTTTTGAGACATGAAGGAAACACCCGTTGCGGCAGTTTGCCCATTGGCATCTATCGACATAGGAGCCCAACTGTGAAAATTAAATAAGTGCCCAAGCTTCGAATATCGCTTTGTTTCATATTGTTTTATCTCGGAATTCGGCAAACTTACAATCCCCTTTTCTTGCGAGGCCAGTTGTTCTGGCAAATGCAGCGAAACATCTTTGCAATCCTGCAATAATTTGAACTTTGTGGTGTCAAGTATCATTTCGCTAACGTCATAACCATTAGAAGTGTACTCGGCAAAAGATAAATAGTTTTCATCAAAGGAAACACAGGGGTCCGTAATTCCGAAACGAGTGGAAGTAACGCGATAAATCTTATTATTATTTAAATTTAAAGCGAAAATATTGTCAATTCCGGTGTAGGTACCATTATATAACACGTAGTTTTTATAATAACAAGGGCCTCCAATTTCGGCATAGTCGAAAGGCAAAAGGTATTTGAACGAATTGTTTTTTACATTGTACTCGGCTAATGATTTTCCCTTCGTATTTACAACTACTTGCACTATATTTTGGTCGTCGTTGCTCCACGAAGGAGTTGAAAGGAAGCAATTATCTGGCGAAATCGCTTTATTTATTATTTCGCCTGTCTGGGAATTTAAGATAACAAGCGAATATATATTTTCGGTACTCACCTCAACAGCAGCAATGCGCTTACCGTTATGCGAAATCGACGGAGCAAAGTATCTGGAGCGCTTCGAAAGATTTTTTACTTCTTTAGTTTTTAAATTATAGGTTTTAATAATTGCGTAGGTGCGGTGCCCCCAGCGTGGATCGCTGAAATTTTCGGCCCAGGCAATCAAATTTTCCGAATAACTAAAGCTATGCATAAAGTCGTCGCCTTGAGTAAACAACTTTGTAGTATTTCCATTTTTATCTATTTTAACAAAACAAGGAATATCATCAATACCATATTTTAAAGCAACGAATTCCGAATCATTTATATAGTTTGGATATCTATAATTTGCATAAAAATTAGAAGTTCTTTTAGTAAAAGTTTTGGTAGGAATTACATCAATGTTTTTTAACTGATTTTTCCATAATGAATCTAAAAAAAGAAGCGATTCATTGTATAAAGCCGTTTTGTTAAGCCCAGTTTCTTTATGAATTCCTATAGAAAACGGAACGCCGAGGTAGGGATTTCTACCAATATAATTAAGTGTATTATCCCAAAGTTTAGCACCATGCTTCAAACGCGAAACCGCAATTAAATTATATCCTAATGTATAAGGATCGGGCACATAGTCTTTATACGAACCGAAAGTTGCTTTATTATAATTGAATATTCCATTTGTGAGTAATTGCGCTTTCAAGTCCATATCGAAAGCCGGCAATCTCCCACGCCCTGATTTACTCAACAAAGTCTCCATCAACACTGCATCTCCTTCCAAAAACCATCTAGGTAGGTAAACTCCAGCTACCGCACCAGGACCTTGTTGGCCAAAAGGGATATTTAACAATCGTGTAAAGCCTTGCAACAATTTATTCACCTGAACAAAATGTCGGTACTCGTGCAAAGCTAACTGTTCTAGCCAAGGTTGCGCATACAAATCCTGTGGTGGACAGGTATAATACTCCGATCTTTTTGGCGCCCATGTAACAAAAGCATTGGAAACGATGGTGCGATTATGCAGAATAATGGAAAGCTTCTTAGGCTTAACTTTTAAAGAAAATGTATTGTAATCGTAGGCTTTTTCGAGATAATTGGCAAGATAATTTGCCTGATTATTGAATTCGGATGGAAATATTAATTGATAATGTTCCGTATTTATCTGAAGCCATCTCACACTTGAAGGATCCTGCCCCGAATCATAGTATTGGGCTTTAGCAAAAAAAGAAGTGGAAATGAAAAATAAGAAAAAAAGAAGACAATAAACAATGTATTTCTTTACTAATTTATTGTCTTCATTCATTCTTTATTATTAATTATAAATAATTATTTCTTAATTTAGGGAACTACCAACCCGAAGCAAGCACATCAATAAGGTGCATGGTCTTCATATTTTGTTTTTCTTTTTCCATAATGCCACCTTGGTGCATCAAACAAGATTGGTCGGTTGAAACAATATATTCAGCGCCAGTTTTCATAGCATTTTCCACCTTTTGTTGTCCCATTGCAATAGAAATTGGTTCGAATTTGATGGCAAATGTTCCCCCAAAGCCACAGCAAGTATCAGTGTTTTCCATTTCGATAAGCTCCAAGCCTTTTACATTTCGCAATAGTGTTCTTGGCTCTTCTTTTATACCATACTCTCTTAAAGCAGCACACGAATCATGGTAAGTTACCTTGTGATTAAAAGTGGCACCAACATCTGTAACCTTAAGTACGTTAACCAGAAAATCGGAGAACTCAAATATATTCTTTTGTAGGTGCTTGTACTCTAAATGATGTGCAGTATTATGGAATAATTTGCCATAATAATTTCTAATAAATCCAATGCAGGAAGCAGAACCGCCCACAATATATCTATTATTGTTAGGAAAGTCTCTTAAAAACTTTTCACCCATTGCTCTTGACTCATCCCAGAAGCCGCTGTTGAAAGCCATTTGTCCGCAACACGTTTGGTTAGGATTATAATTAACCTCAATTCCTAGTTTCTCTAAAATCTTTACCATATTCCAAGCTGTCTCAGGATATACCTGATCTACAAAGCATGGAACGAAGATGTCTACTTTATCAACCATATAGTTTGTGTATTTATAAATAGGAAACAAAAGTACGAAAAAATAGTTTATGAAAATATATAATGTTTTAAAAATGTTTTTTTAAAATAAATAATTTCTAATCGATAAAAAAGTTGTAAATTTGCATAAAATCATAAATGTTGAATAAATACTAAACTTTGGTAAGGAATTTGTGATTAAATAAAAAAAATAAAAATGAAAAAGATTGTTGTTATTCTATTATTTTTTGTTGCTTCAGGATTTACATTCTTGAATTTAGGAACAGATCAAAAGGCTGCAGATATCTCTAAAGGAATTGCAGAGGCTATCAGGAAAGGCAATGTTAACGATTTGTCGAATTACTTTAATTCTACAATAGATTTAACAATTCCTGGTAAAGAAGGATCGTTTAGTAAGGCTCAGGCATCACAAATAGTGAAGGATTTTTTCACAAAATATCCTCCAAAAACTTTTGAAATAAAACATCAAGGCTCCTCTTCAGATGGTTCAAATTATACTATAGGGAGTTTGGTTACACCTAAGGGAAAGTTCAGAACCTATTATTTAATAAAAAACGTTTCTGGGAAGTTTTTTATCCAGCAACTGACGTTTGAAACCGAAAAATAAGCTTCAAAAAAAATTATGACAATAGATGAGATTATTGTAAACGCACTTAAAGAAGATTTAGGTGACGGTGACCATACTTCGCTTTCGTGTATTCCTTCTGACCAGCAAGGTAAAGCAAAATTACTAGTAAAAGAAAGTGGGATACTTGCAGGGATGGAAGTTGCAAGAAAAGTTTTTTTTCAGGTTGACCCAAAAATTACCTTTAATCAACTACTGAATGATGGCGATGCCGTAAATCCGGGTGATATTGCTTTTACGGTAGAAGGAAATGTCATATCTTTGCTTTCTTCTGAGCGTTTGGCTTTAAATTTTATGCAAAGAATGAGTGGTATTGCTACAACAACTAATAAAATGGTTAAACTTTTGGATAGTTTAAATACCAAACTTCTCGATACACGCAAGACAACGCCTAATCTGCGAATGCTGGAAAAAATGGCTGTTAAACTAGGTGGTGGCGAGAATCATCGCTTTGGTTTATATGATATGATTATGATAAAAGATAACCACGTTGATTTTGCAGGTGGAATTGTGAATGCAATTAGCAAAGCAAATAATTATCTTAAAGAAAAAAATAAACATCTTAAAATAGAAATAGAAGTACGGAACTTCGAAGAACTCGAGCAGGTGCTAGATTACGGATTAATACATCGAATAATGCTCGATAATTTCACCACCGATAATTTAAGAAAAGCAGTTGAACTGATAGGTGGGAGATATGAAACCGAAGCTTCGGGAGGTATAACTCTAGATACGCTAAGACAATATGCAGAAACAGGAGTTGATTACATTTCGGTGGGAGCTCTTACGCATCATATCAAAAGTCTTGATTTAAGTTTGAAAGCTTTTTAACCACACCCTAACTCACTATTAAAAGGAGAGGGAATAAAAAATAAAAAATAAAGTTTAGAACACAAATTAAGATTAGAAAAATATCAGATTCCTCTCAATATAGGAGAGGCGGGGTGAAGTTAATGAGAATGCTTAACTATGTTTAAAGAAATCTATCAAAAATTTATAAATTGGAAAGTAATTGCTTTGATAATTTATTATTCAAAAAAAATTACGCTACCAGGATTCGAAGGTATTCCTTTTTATAATGTTTTTATCTTTTTTGTAAAAGGAATGCAAAAAGGTTATTTAACACAGCGCGCCGCAGCACTTTCATTTAACTTCTTTCTGGCATTATTTCCCGCAGTTATTTTCTTTTTTACACTTATACCATATATTCCTATTCATAATTTCCAACAAACACTTTATGATATTATCGAAACATTATTACCCAATAATGCTTTCGAATCTATTAAAAGTACCATCACCGACATTTTAATTCATAAACGAAATGGATTACTTTCGTTAGGCTTTATTCTTGCATTATATTTCGCCACCAATGGTGTAACTGCCATCATTGACGCTTTCAACCAAACTTTCCATCAAATAGAAACAAGGAAATGGTATCGAAAAAGACTTATTTCAATTTTCTTGGTGCTTATTTTAGCTGTTTTATTAATTGTAGCAATACTCCTGATAACAGTTGGTTCTTATTTCTTAAGTTTCCTTTCCAGTGAAGGCTTTCTTAAGACGCAATTCAATTATTATTTACTTGAAACCGGCAGATGGGTGGTGTTATCCTTAATGGTTTTTATTGGGCTTTCTTTTCTATATTATTTTGGGCCATCCCGAAAAAAGTATTTTAAGTTTATTTCAGCTGGATCATCGTTAGCCACAATGCTCACCTTGATAACATCAGTTGGGTTTAATGTGTACGTTACTAATTTCTCAAAATACAATACGCTTTATGGCTCTATCGGAACTTTGATAATCGTTCTGCTGTGGATTTATTTTAATTCCATTATTTTGTTAATAGGTTTCGAACTGAACGCAAGTATTCATAATGCTAAAAAGAATAAAAGTTTATGGGAATAAAATTATTTAAGATAGAATCATATCAAAAGGGTATTGCAGTTTCTACTTTCTTAAATATTATTGCAAAAGTTATTCTTTTTCTCAACAGTATTATTATTGCGTATTACTTCGGGACGCAACTTAAAACAGATATTTATTTTTATTTTATAACAACTGTAGGATTATTTGCAGGATTAATTTCTGGCTTAAACATTACTGTAATCATTCCCGAATCTATGCGATTGAAAGAACAGATAAATGAGGAAATCTCTAAGCATTTCATAACTTTCTTTCTTTATATTTATGCTTTAATTTGTTTGTTGGGAACATTAGTTGTTGTAATAAAGCCTGTATTTATTTTCGGATTAATATCAAAGTTTACGGATGTAGCATTGCAGCAACACCTCTCTTTATTATTAATGGTATTGCCCTTATTTTCTTTAATAATAATTACTACATTTTTAACAGATGTATTGGCGTCTTACAAATATTTTTCGATGCCAATGATAGCATCTATTATTAATAGTGTATTTGCTGTGACTTTCATCATTATTTTTCATAATATATTAGACATGAAAAGTGTTTTGTTGGGTTTAATCACAGCTTACATTTTAAATATAATAATTTTATTAACTCTAATGAAGAAGCAACTAAAATGGAGTTTTAGATATAGAAGAGTTAAGATTTCACAGAGGATTCAAGGAAGTTTACTATACTCACAAGCCGGATCTTTAGCTGCTTTCTTTTGCAATATGGCCCCAATATATGTATTGAGTTCATTTTGGGCTGGCGTTGTCACATCTTTAAGTTATGGACAAAGGATTGCATATTTGCCCAACGAAATTATCTCAAACCAATTTGGATCTGTAAGCGGGATTAGGTTTAATGAATTGATAGCTCAGAAAGATTACAAAAGATTGAATATGGTTTTTGTTACTTCCAGCAAATTCCTTTTATTTATTGTGGTTCCCATAAGTGCATTGGCTTTTATATTTTCTACAGATGTAATCTCTATCCTTTTTGAAAGAGGAAAGTTTAATGCTTCTTCGGTAAAAGATGCAGCTTTATTTTTAAAATATTTGGTACTCTTGCTTCCATTCTTTGCAATAAGCAATCTAGTTTCGCGACTTTACATTGCTGCACAATATTTAAAATATTCTTT
>CAYRBL010000086.1:0-2649 GCA_964422385.1 uncultured Bacteroides sp. | reverse complement strand
ATTCTGGATACAAAGTTATTTTATAAATCCCATAGTTCGAATATCAATTTGCACAACAATATTTGTTCTAATTTATTTAATTTTGAATCTGACATTCAATATAAACGAGCAAATAAATTATTATCTTAAAATTATTTTCAAAAGATTAAGAAAAATCATTACCTTAAAATGAAAACGAATTCGTAATTTTGCAAGCTTATATATTATAAATAAATAATCAGATGGAAATCAAAAATTCAAAAATATTAGTAATAGGTGGTGCAGGCTTTATCGGCAGCCATTTAGTAAGTGAATTATTGAAAGAAGACGTAAAAGAAGTTATCATTTACGACAACTTTACACGCGGAAAATATACTAACATAGAAGATTCGTTAAAAGATCCAAGATGTTCGGTATATCCTTTTGGTGGCGACATCAGAGATATTGATATACTTAATCAGGCAATGGAAGGTGTTGATTATGTATTCCATTTAGCTGCTATGTGGTTATTACATTGCAAAGATTTCCCTCGTACTGCTTTTAAAGTAAATATCGAAGGTACCTTTAATGTATTTGAAGCTTGTGTGAAAAATAATATAAAGAAACTTATATATTCATCTTCTGCTTCTGTATATGGTGATGCTGTTGAGGTTCCAATGACCGAAGAACATCCTTTTAACAATCGTAATTTCTATGGCGCAACTAAGATTGCCGGAGAAGCTATGGCAACTGCTATCAACGATCGTTACGAACTTCCAATTATTGGCTTAAGATATATGAACGTATATGGTTCTGGGCAAGATCAACATGCAGCATATACAGGTGTGGTTCCAATTATGCTTAATAAAATTGAAGAGAAAGTAGCTCCAGTTATTAATGGAGATGGAAGTCAGGCTTATGATTTTATCTATGTTGAAGACGTTGCAAGATGTAATATTGCTGCTTTAAAGAGTGATGTTAATATAGGTTTTTATAATGTTGGAACCGAAGTTCAGACTACTATTAAAGAACTTTGCGATACCATTCTTAAATTAAAGAAATCAAATCTGGAAGTTATTTACAAACCATATTCAGCTGATGATGCGCGTCAGTTTGTTCAAAACAGAATAGGTTCTCGTAAGAAAGCAGAAAATGAATTAGGATTTAAATATATTTATTCTTTAGAAGAAGGTTTGCAAAAACTAATTGACTGGAGAATAAAAACAGGTGTTGACAAAGCCATTTAATCTTTAATTAAATTTTTAATGAAAAGTTTTTTATATAAAGTCTACAATAAGATTAGTAGCTATGACGCCTTCAACAAAAGGAGAAATGTTAATAGTCTATACCATATCTTATATAATTTAGTTCACGATTTAGACAATTCTCTCGATATTTCATCTAAGCAAACTCAGTCTGCTTTTTCAAAGCAATGGGATACCTATAAAGATGGTAAGGGTATTCTTTCTGATGAATGGTTCAAGGCAAACGTTTGTAATATTCTTACAGAAGAAGAAATACAAATCAAACCTGAATGGTTCAAAGGCAAAGAAGTTCTTGATGGTGGATGCGGCAACGGCAGATGGGCTTATGGGATGGCTAAGTTAGGTGCAAATGTAACCTGCGTTGACATAAACGAAAGTGCTTTGCGTGAAACCGAATTAGCATTAAAAGACTTTAATGTAAACAAAACTTTTATACAATCTCCTTTAGAAAACTTATCCGAAAACTTAGGTGGCAAAAAGTATGACATGGTGTTTTCATGGGGCGTTGTTCATCATTGCACCAGCTTTAATACTTCTTTACGCGAACTAACCAAGCATCTGAAAGAGGATGGCATCCTATACCTTTATTTATATGGCAGAGAAAGTATGCCTTTGGAAAAGGATATTCAGTTGTTCAAAAAAAGAGTTTACTATCATTCTTTGGATGAAAAAGGGAAGTATAAATTCCTTTACAAACAAGCGCTCGGCAATCCAAAGAACTTACATATTATGCACGATATTTATGCTCCTTTGCTAAATAGAAGGTTAGAATTTGATTACCTTGATGGCTTCTTAAAGAAAGAAGGTTTTACAGATATTGTAAGGACATTAGACCATCCTGAACTCTTTATTCGAGCTATTAAAAGTAATAAAGAAGAGTATTATAAGAATTGGTTCTTACCAAAAAAACAAAAACCATTTTGGTTCGAGAAGTATCAATTTTAATAGATATAACACATTTTTTTCATAACTAATAATTAAAAGAAGATAATGAAAATCCCATTAATTAAACCATACATTACACAAGAAGTAAAGGATAAAGTTTTGGAAGTACTCGACAGCGGTATGCTTACCGAAGGAAAAGTAACACACGACCTAGAGGATCTTTTTGCAGAATATACTGGTGCCAAATATGCTATTGCAGTTACATCTTGCACCACCGGTTTGGAAATCGCTTTGCGTGTTATCGGTATCAAGCCCGGTGATGAGGTGATTGTTCCTGATTATACCTATCCAGCTACTGCAAGCGTGGTTGCTATTTTAGGTGCAACTCCAGTTATTGTTGACGTTGATAAGGAAACTATGCTAATCGATTTCGATAAACTTGAGAAGGCAATTACCAATAAAACTAAAGCTATAATTCCTGTTTCTATGTTTGGAAATCCTTTAGATTATACCAAACTTAACGAGATTAAAAATAAATACA
>CAYRBL010000085.1:0-10533 GCA_964422385.1 uncultured Bacteroides sp. | reverse complement strand
AACTAAACCTTTCTTTGGAAGAACTAAACCTTTCTTTGGAAGAACTAAACCTTTCCGGGGTAGAAACAATCGTTTCCGCCTAAAAGGTGATTTCTCCGTTTTAAGCGCTATTTTATTTGAAGCAAATAATGTAAAATTGAACACTACTTATTTTTTATTTAGTCATAATAAACTATTGTTAAGGGTACTTAAAAATATAGGTGCAATATTTAAGCAAAGCTATGCACCCAATTGAATATAGAGTTTTAATAAAGATTGTAATTAATTATTGAATAAAAATTTAATATTTTTTAATATGGCAGGATTATTTTATTATGTAAATGGCGGTATAAAGGTAAATGGGCATGGTCAGTTATTTTTCTATTTAGATCAGGTAGCCGACAAATGTGCCTTGCATGAAGCTCTGGTTACAGGTTTAAGCTTTAAAAGTGCAGAACAGAAAGCAGATCTTGAACTTTTTAGAAAAGCAATGAGTGCTAGAGCAACTGCTACGATAGAATTGCTCGATAAAAGGATGCGTTATAAATATAAAATTAACGCAGTGGATGTCGAAAAAGAAATAAATGCTACTAACAACCCAGGTTTAGCCGATTTATTGGGCTGGGTATTGTCTAATTATGGTGGAGGTCAGAATAAATTACCAATAGATGTGATAAATGATGTGATTATTGGTGACGTATTGTATGTACTATTAGCAGTTAACGGAGCACATTCTTATAACATTGAATGTACTTTGATAAGCGAAACAGGCGATGCTGATATCGTAACTATTAGAAACGTTATTGCTTCACATGGTAATATGACAGGATTTGTTTCTGGAGCTAAATACAGATACAGATCACAAGCTGTATTGGGTAATAATTTATTTGCTGAATTCACTCCGGCAGTTGAGTTGAGAATAAATTAATGGGAATAGACTATTAGACTATTAGGCTTTTAGGAAGTCAAAAACCTAACACAAGTCCCGCTTATGCGTGGAGGTTTTGAAAACCTATTAGGTTTAGTAAAAAGAAGAGCCACTATCATTATTTTGAATGTGGCTTTTTTTATTTACCCTATAATCGAATTCATTGTAATAGGGGGCTTGTTTAATTAATCTCTTTTAAAAAGATAAATTTGTAAAGTAAAGATAAATAGGCATAGTGCGTTTTTTAATGAGCTTTTATTAACATAGCATTAACAAAGGTTTAATATTTATTAAACATCTTTTGAATCACATTAACATTACTTTTGCATCTTAAATCAAATTATATATGAGTTGAATTAGCTTTTTTATCAAATGAAAATACCTTAATCATTAAAGTTTTGCATTTTTCCGCTAATTGTTTGCATCGTTAAGCGGTTGTTTCAATTATTAATTATTAATTATTAATTATTAATTGAATATTGCATGTGTTTTTTAAGTATCTTTACATTTTTATATTGGTTAAAGAATATTGTTTCTACAAATTCTTAAATCATTAACACCGAACATAACAAATTATAATATGGATTACAGTAATATTTCGAAAGAAGAACTTGTAGCTGAATTATTGAGAGCACATCAAGAACTTGATCTTTTTAAAGAATTAAGTATAGAGAATTCGCGGATGCATGAGGAGAAATACCTAAAGGTTGAACACGACCTTCTTGAAAGAATAAAGGAGTTAAACTGCCACAATAGTATTTCGAAGATATTAAGTAATCCAAAAAATACTTACGAGGAGTCTTTAAACCAAACAGTGAAAGTTATTCAATCGGCATGGCAATTTCCAGAGATTACTCATGTAAATATAAAAATAGACGATTTATTAATTACTTCTCCTGATTTTGTGAAAACAGAATGGGGTATGACTTGTGAAATAAAATTTGGAGAAAATGTTAAAGGTACCATAGAGGTATATTATTTGAATGATGAATGTTTTGATAAATCAAATCCATTTTTAAAAGAAGAACATGATTTGTTACTGGCGATTGCTATTAGAATAGGAGCATTTTCTAATATCAGAAATACACAGAAAGCATTATCCGAAAGCGAAAATAAATACAAAGGCTTAATCGAAAACTTAAATGATGTAATATATGATATTGATCAAAATGGTACCATTAAATACATTAGCCCCTCAATCGAAAAATTAATTGGCTATAGAGCTGAAGAAATAATAGGAAGAAGTTATGCTAGTTTTGTAGGAGCAAATGCAACTTTTTTGTCTGAAAGATTGCAATTATTGAAAGTTGAAAAAGAGATAGAACATGAATATAAAGTTAGCACCAAAACCAGAAAAGAAGTATGGATGCGCATGTCGACAAAAGCAAAGTTTGAAAACGATGTATTTGTAGGAGGCAACGGAACACTTGTAGATATTACCGAAAAGAAAAACGTAGAAATAGCTTTGCAGAAAAGCGAAGCTCAACACAAATCAATATTAGCAGCATCGCCCGATGCTATAATAACTACCAATTTACAGGGAATAATATTAACATTATCACCAATAACTTTTCAGATTTTTGGCTTTGAAAAGGAGACAGATTTTATAGGCCATAATTTCTTTGAGCTTTTCGATAGAACAGAATGGACAAAAGTAAGCAAAGATCTTAATAGATTATATAGGAAAGAATTTTCGGGTTCGGTTGAATATATAGGTGCAAAAAAAGGAGGCACTAAAATTAACGTAGATGTAATAGGTGATTTTATATATGACCCCAACGGCACTCCAACAAGCGTGGTGTATGTTGTTAGAGACATCACTGAAAAGAAAAAAATAGAAGTTGAATTAAAAAAAAGCGAGGCACTCCATCGCTCTATTATAATGGCATCGCCCGATTTGATTACTATCACCGATTTCCAAGGTAAGATAATAATGACTTCTCCAAAAGCTGTAAGTATGTTTGGCTATGAAAACGAGAATGATTTTATTGGAAAAACTTTAATGGAATTTATCGACCCAGTAGACCACCCAAGAGCAACAACAAACATTCAAAAGATGCTTAGGGGGCATTTGTGGGGAGCCGAAGAATATAAAGGGATTAAAAAAGATGGTAGTAATTTTGCGATTGAAGTTAATGGTGAGTTTATAAAAAATGAACATGGACAGCCTATAAGTTTAATCTTTGTAACAAGAGATATAAAAGAGCGAAAGAAATTGCAGGTAGAATTGCAAGAGAGTAAAGATATGTATGTTTCTATACTTAATTCTTCGCCCGAATCTATAGTTACAACTGATTTGGAAGGAAAGATATTGACTTTCTCTCCTACAACCTTACCCTTATTTGGGTTTCCTAAAGGGACAGAATTAAAAGGGTATCCTTTTTTTAATCTTATTGATAAAAACGAACGTGAGAAAATCCATGCAAACATTGCAAAGATGTATGCAGGAGAGCTTTTGAAATCTGAAGAATATATAGGTGTAAAAGCCGATAGAAGTACTTTTTATATTGATATAAATGCTGAGTTTATAAGAGACCCTAATGGCAATCCTCTTAGTATGATCTTTGTTTCAAAAGATATAAATGAAAGAAAGAAGTTACAAAAAGAACTACAAAAGAGCGAAGCATTATATTCTACTTTTTTAAAACTATCGCCAGAAGCAGTATTTATTACCGACCTTACAGGGAAGATAGAAAACATATCGGAACGAACCTTAAAAATGTTTGTCATCGATAAAGAAGAACAAATATTAAAGCATTCTATTTTTGAATTATTAGATGCAAAAGACCATGCCAAAGCTAGAGAAAACATAGCTATTTTGCATAAAGGGGAAACACCAAAAACCGAAGAATATGATGGTATATGTTTAAATGGTAGTAGAATTAGGTTGGAAATAAAAGGTAAATTAATACCTGATGAATTAGGGCGCCCCTTAAAAATGATTATCGTTGTAAGAGATATTACCGAACAAAAAAAGTTAGAAATCGAACTTAAAGAGAGCAAAGATTTATATAGTTCGATCCTGAATGCATCGCCTGATGCAATAATAACTACTAATTTGCAAGGCACTATTTTAATGGTATCACCTTCTACATTGAATGTTTTGGGTTATAATAATATAAATGAAATTATAGGGCATTCGATGTTTGATTTTCTTGATAAGTGCGAATTAGAAAGAGCAAATCAGAATATGATTAGGATGTTTAATAATGAAATAGATGCTTCAATTGAGTACTTGGGTGTAAGAGCAGATGGAAGTAATGTTGATTTAGATGTAAAAGGAAATTTTATTAATGATGACAAAGGAAATCGTGTTAGCATTGTATTTGTTGCAAGAAATATAACTGAAAAGAAAAAGATAGCAAATGAATTATTTGAAAACGAAAAGAAATATAGAGAATTAGTAGAGAGTATAAATGATGTAATATATGAAATAGGAATTGATGGAAGTATTAAATATTTAAGTCCATCAATAGAACGTATTTTAGGTTTTACAATGAATGAGCTTATAGGTAAAAATATTTTCGAACTAATGTTTGAAGAAGATATTCCTATAATTAAGGGAGCCTTAGTAGGACTTGAAAAGAACAATTTATTGAATCCTGAGTATCGTTGCAAAGCTAAAGATGGTACAATAAAGTGGGTGCGTTCTTCAACAACACCTATTTTTGATACTAATGGTCAAGTTATAGGTGGTAATGGTACGTTAACTGAAATTACAGATAGAAAACAAGCACAAGAAGCTGTTAAAAAAACAAGCAGAATTAACTTAGTTACAAGTCATATTAATGAAGCAATTATTAAAGAGAGAACAAAGAAAGAACTCTTAGAAGAAGTGTGTAATATTGCAGTTAATGTAGGTAAATTCCAAATGTCGTGGATAGGTTTGGTAGATGAAACTTCAAAGGAATTAATAAAATATACCTCGGCAGGAGATGTGAATAAATATCTTGAGCAAGTAGGCGGATTTACAATAGATACAAACAAGCCAAAAGGGAACGGACCAACAGCTACTTCATTACGAAGTGGAATTCCAGTTGCATGTAACGACATTGCAAATGATCCATTAATGCTTGAATGGAGAGCAACAGCATTGCAAAATAATTTCAACTCATTAATTGCTTTACCAATAAAAGTAAAAGAGGATATTATTGGAGCATTTACACTTTATTCAGATATACCTGGCTTTTTTAACGAAGAAGAAATAAAATTACTGGTAAATGTAGTAGGTAACATAGGTTATGCTTTATCTGCTATAGATACAGAGAAAGAAAAGAATGATACTTTGAAGGCTTTAAAACAAAGTCAGTATAATTTAAATAAAGCTCAGGAAATAGCTAAACTTGGGAGCTGGATCGATAATATGGATGGCACTATGTATTGGTCTGACGAAATGTATGTAATAAATGAGGTTGATAAAAATAGTTTTGTGCCAACAGCCGAAAGTGTAATGAGTATAGTGCATTCCGACGATCATAATGATATTAATAATTGGATAGATAATTGTGTAAGTAAAGGAATAAATGGTGCACAAGAGTTCCGTATCCTACTAAAGGATGGTAGTTTTAAATACCTTGTTGGGAATTGTGAGTTGGTATCGGACGAAAAAGAAAATATTAAGTTTTTAGCAGGTACAAGTTTAGATATAACCGATAGGAAGATAGCAGAAGAAGAACTTCGTAAAAGCGAAGAGCGTTATAAGTCTTTTTTCAAAGGCAATAGCTCAGTAATGATATTAGTAGAACCAGATACTGGCAAGCTTATGGATGCCAATCCAGCTGCATGTACGTATTATGGTTACACACATGAAGAGATGTGTAGTATGAATATATCGCAAATTAATGTGCTTACAAAAGCTGAGGTGATAGAAGAAATGCGATTGGCTACAGAGGAGAAGCGTTTGCATTTTTATTTCAAACATCGCTTATCAACAGGAGCTGTAAGAGATGTTGAGGTATATACAGGAGTTGTAGAAATAAATAATACGAAGCAACTCTTTTCTATTATTCATGACATTACTAATAGAAAAGAAGCAGAAGACAGACTTCGTAAACTCTCGAGTGCTGTTGAACAAAGCCCGGTGATAACATATATAACGAATATTAATGGAGAGATTGAATATGTAAATCCTAAAACTACAGAAACAACAGGGTATTCCAACGAAGAGTTGATTGGGGGAAATCCTAGAATCTTCAGTTCTGGGCTAAATTCAAAAGAGCTGTATTCTGATTTATCTCATACTATTAAATCAGGTAAGCAATGGGAAGGTGAGTTTTATAATAAAAAGAAAAATGGCGAATTGTATTATGTTAAAACAATTATCACACCAATTCTAAATGACACAGGAAGTATAACAAACTATCTCGCTATACAAAATGACATTACCATACAAAAGCATGCTGAAGAGACTATTCTCAAAAGCGAGGCTTCTTTAAAGAATGCTCAGGAAATTGCAAAGATGGGTAGCTGGGAATATAATTTTGCTACAAAAAAGCTTAGCTGTTCTGATTATTATTATACCTTACTTGGTTTAAATGTAAATGATCATAAAGATGATTTATACGAATATTTTTTAAGTTTAGTTCATCCAAATGATTTAACTATCGTTGAATATTTACAGGAAAGTTCATATGTAGAAAACGAAACTAAAGTAGTAGACATAAGGCAAGTTATGCCTGATGGCAGTATTAAATGGATACAGAATAATGTTGCACCTTTGTTAGAAGGAGCAGTATTAGTAGCTTTAAGAGGGGTAAATATAGATGTAACTGAAAAAAGACTTGCAGAGGAGCAAATAAAGCTACAAAATGAGAGATTAAATGCAATAATAAGTGCTATACCTGATTTAATTTTTATAATAAATCAGGATGGTACGTATGAAGAAGTTTTTATTTCGGACACTGAAAAATTAATTGTTCCAATTGAAGAGATAGTAGGTTCAAATGTAAAAGAATTTTTCAAGGGGGATGCTTCAAAAATACATACTGAAAAAATAGAAGAATGTATTGAACAAGATAAATTGACTTCTTATGAATATATGATTTCTAAAGAAATTGATGAGTATTATGAAGCAAGATTAGTAAAGGTAGCATCTAATAAAGTCTTAAGTTTTATAAGAGATATTACAGAACAAAAAATAATTGAAAAGGAAATAATAAATTTAAACCAAACATTAGAACTAAGAATAAAAGAAAGAACTAAACAGTTGGAAATTTCTAATAATAAGTTAATCGGTGAAATTGAAGAAAGAAAACAAATAGAAGAGCTGTTAAAATGGAATCAATCCTTATTACAATTAATGTCAAATTCATCGCCTTTAGGATTCCTGGTTGTAGATAATCGAACTGATGAAATTCTATATTTTAACGATCAGTTTTGCAAAATATGGGGTATTGAAAATATTAAAGAAGAAATGGGAAAAGGTGCTTTTAAGAATAATGATATTATTCCTTTTTGTTTGCCTGTATTAGCAGATATTCCTGCATTTGCGGAATCTTGTAAGCCACTTCAATTTGAAGATAATCGTATAGTGCTTGAAGACGAGATTAAATTTATTAACAACAGAACAATTCGTCGGTTCACAACACAAATCAGAGGTGACAATGATGAGTATTTTGGTAGATTTTACATTTTTGAGGATATATCAGAACGTAAGCAATCAGAGATAAAACTTAAAGAAAGTGAAAAAAGATTTTCATTATTCATGGATTATATACCAGCAGCTGTTTTTATAAAAGATAGTGAAAGTAGGATGATATATGCTAATAATACTATGGAATCAGCATTAGGAGCTTCAAAATGGATAGGCATAGATAGTATTGAATTATTTGGGAAAGAAGAAGCAGCAAGAATTATAGCTGATGATAAAAAAACGGCGCAATTAGGTTATCAATTTATTAATGAAAGTTTCAAAAATCTGGATGGGAAACTTCATTATTATGAAACACAAAAATTTGCTATCCTTATTGACGGTCAAGCTCCATTAATTGGAGGAGTTGCAATGGATATTACAGAACGTACACAAATTGCAAAAGAATTATTAAAAATAGAACAAAGCTATCAAACAGTTGTAGAGAATGTAAATGATATTATTTTCCAAACAGATGCTGAAGGCTTGTGGTTATTCCTAAATAAATCATGGGAAACAATAACAGGTTTCAGTGTTGAAGAATCTATAGGTCAGTTGTTTTTAAATTATGTTCACTCTGACGACAGACAAAGGAATAATGAGCTTTTCGAACCTTTAATATTAAGAAAAAAGGAATACTGTAGACATGAGGTTAGGTATCTTAATAAAGATGGTGGCTTTAGATGGATAGAGGTTTTTGCAAGACTAGGGCTAAATGACAAAGATGAAATAACTGGGACTTATGGTACCTTGCAAGATATAACTGAAAGAAGACAAAGAGAGGAAGAGCTAAAACAACTGACAACCAGATTAAGTTTAGCTACCCATTCGGGTGGAATAGGAGTTTGGGATTTCGATATTGAAAATAATGTTTTAGTCTGGGACGATCAGATGTATGCACTATATGGTATTACAAGTGCTCAGTTTAGTGGAGCTTATGATGCATGGCAACAAGGTTTGCACCCTGATGACAAAGAAAGAGGGGATAAAGAGATTCAAATGGCTATAAGCGGTGAAAAAGACTTTGATACAGAGTTTAGGGTAATATGGCCAGATGGGACAATACGTTATATTAAAGCCCAAGCAATTGCTCAAAAGAATGAATCAGGAAAAACAGTAAATTTAATTGGTACGAATAGGGATATAACAGATCAAAAAAATGCAGAAAAGGCATTAATGGAAAGTGATGCTAAACATGTTTCGATGATTACAAACATTTCGGATGTTATAGGAATAATGGGAATAGATGGAATAATGAAATACAAGAGTCCTAATATAGAGAAATACTTTGGCTGGAAACCCGAAGACTTAGTTGGATTCGATGGCTGGCATACTGTGCATCCTGATGACTTAGAACGTATTTCAAAAGAATTTGGAGAATTAATTAATGAAGATAATAATGCAAAAACAGTTGAATATAAATACAAATGTAAAGATGGTAGTTATAAACCAATTGAACTTACAGCAACCAATCTTATTAATAATAATACAATTAATGGAATTCTGCTTAATTACCATGATATAACAGAACGTAAAGAAGCAGAAGCACTCTTAGAACAAACCAGAGAGAATTATGAAACCTTCTTTAATACTATTGATGATTTCTTATGGGTACTTGATGAGCAAGGAAATATAATACATACTAATAGTACAGTTAACTATCGTTTAGAATTTACAAAAGAAGAACTTGAGAATAAGTCAGTATTAATTACACATCCTGTTGACAGAAGAGAAGAAGCAGGTAGAATAGTAGGAGAAATGTTAAGAGGTGAAGCAGAATTTTGTCCAGTACCGTTGATAACCAAGTCAGACAAGCAGATACCTGTTGAGACAAGAGTAAAGCCTGGATTCTGGAATAATCAGCCAGTTATATTTGGAGTAAGTAAAGATGTATCTCAAATTCAACTCTCAGAACAAAAGTTTTCATCTGCTTTTCATTCAAATTCTGCTATGATGGCAATCTCTTCATTTGATGATGGGAAGTATTTAGATGTAAACAATGCTTTTATCGAAGTTTTGGGATATACTTATGAAGAAATTATAGGGAATAGCAATAAGGATTTTGGTATCTTTGTGAATCCTGATTTAAGAGCTGAAATCATAAATAATCTAGACAATAATATAGCTGTCCGTAAATTGGAAGTTCAAATGAATACAAAGGATGGAGTTGTTAAAACAGGATTATTATCAGCTGATATTATTTTCATTGGGGATGTTAAATGTACGTTAACAGTAAATATTGATATTACTGATAGAAAAATTGCTGAAGAAGAAATTAGGAAAGCCAGATTGGAAGCTGAAAGAGCAAATATGGCAAAAAGTGAATTTCTTTCAAGAATGAGTCATGAGTTAAGAACTCCAATGAATTCAATACTTGGTTTTGCTCAACTACTAGAAATGGGTGAATTGAATAAAGGACAAAAGAAAGGTGTAAATCATATTTTAAAAAGTGGAAAACATTTACTGGATTTAATCAATGAAGTTTTGGATATCTCAAGGATTGAAGCTGGTCGTCTTTCTCTTTCTTTGGAACCTGTAGAAGTAAAAGCCATTATTTTAGAAATGCTCGACATCGTTCAACCTTCAGCACACGACAAGCAAATAAAACTTGATATTGAATATGCCTTTGATAGAAATATCTTTACAAAGGCAGATAAACAAAGATTAAAACAAGTATTATTAAATTTAATAAATAATGCTATTAAATATAATAATAATGGAGGAACTGTAAAAATAAAGACTGAAATAATACAATCTAATATTGATACTAATAATTTTGTTAGAGTTTCGATTATTGATAATGGTATAGGTATTAATGAAGATAACATTTCAAAAATATTTACTCCATTTGAACGTATTGGAGCCGAGAAAACAGAAACTGAAGGTACTGGTTTAGGTCTTTCCGTTGTTAAAAAGTTAATTGATGCAATGGGCGGAAGTATTGGAGTTGAAAGTGTATTAGGCCATGGTAGTACTTTTTGGTTCGAACTTCCAGAAT
>CAYRBL010000084.1:0-10560 GCA_964422385.1 uncultured Bacteroides sp. | reverse complement strand
ATTTTTAAGACCACAAAGATAATAATAATTTTATTATGTTAGCACCATTACCCTCAAGGGGAGGCTAGGTGGGGTCAAGAAAACCTTATTCAATTAATAAACCTTAGTATAATTATGATATAAATGATAACACCAACCTTATTACCTTATTAAAAATACAAATAAGCTAATAAGGTTTATGATTGGTGGTGGGGTTGCTGTTTTTTATACTAAGGTTGGCAATCTGGAATAAGGTTTCTTAAAAATAAAAACATTAGTAAAAAACACAATTACTATTAATACGTTTAATAGCTTTATAAATTTAAGTATGATACTAAAAGAAATTACTGATTATATCGAGCTGCACGCTCCTTTATCTTTGCAAGAATCCTATGATAATGCAGGTTTAATAATCGGAGATAAATATTCAGAAACTACCGGCGTTTTAATCTGTATTGATATTACTGATGAAGTACTTAACGAAGCAATCCAAAAGAAATGTAATCTTATTATTTCGCATCATCCCTTAATATTTAAAGGTATAAAAAAGATTAATGGGAACAATTTTACGGAGAAACTTATTATTAAAGCTATAAAAAATGATATAGCTATTTATGCTGCTCATACCAATCTCGATAATATAATAACAGGTGTAAATAGTATAATTGCAGATAAACTTGGATTGAAAAACATCAAAATATTATCACCAAAGAATGGTTTATTAAAAAAACTAATAACTTTTTGTCCGGTTAAACATCTTGAAATAGTAAGAACAGCATTATTTGAAGCTGGAGCAGGGCAAATCGGGAACTATGATAGCTGTAGTTTTAATGCTGTAGGTAAAGGTACTTTCAGGGCTTTGGAAAATGCAAATCCTTTTGTAGGAGAACTAAATCAATTGCATACCGAAGAAGAAATAAAGATAGAAACTATTTTTCCTTCTTATTTAGAAAATAAAATTATTAAAGCGCTTCTTGCTTCACATCCTTACGAAGAGGTGGCTTATGATATTATTTCTTTAGAAAATGATTCGTTTAATATAGGTGCAGGCGTTGTTGGCGACTTAGAAAATGAAGAAAATACAGAAGATTTCCTTTTAAAAGTAAAAAATAGTACAAATACTGCTTGTATCAGGCATTCGAAAATAATAAAAAATAAAATAAAAAAGATTGCGTTATGTGGAGGGTCAGGGAGTTTTTTAATTAAGGAAGCCATAGCTTCAGGTGCTGATATACTTATAACTGGAGACATAAAGTACCATGATTTTTTTGAAGCTGATGATAGAATAATTTTGGCAGATATTGGGCATTACGAAAGCGAACAATTTACAAAAGATTTATTATCTGCTTTACTTATCAAAAAATTTCCTAACTTTGCAGTTTTTATTTCAGACATAAATACGAATCCAATATTTTACATTAAATAATATATATCATGGCAAAAGCAGACACAGAGACTCCAAAGGTTAGGAAGGAAAAAGTAATTAAAACAAGATCCAAAGTAGCCGGTGTTGAAATTACCGATGAATTTATACAGTCAGATGATACATCAAAAGACATAGAAGTTAGTATTGAGAAAAAACTTCTGGCATTATTCACCTTGCAGCAAATAGATTCTCAAATTAACAAAATACGTATCATCCGTGGCGAACTTCCATTGGAAGTACAAGATTTGGAAGATGAAATTGCCGGTCTTCAAACACGTATTGATAACTACATTCAAGATATAAATAGTTTGGAAGTTTCAATATCAGATAAACATAAAGCTATTGTTGATTGCAAAGATTTAATCGAGAGATACACAGCACAACAACAAAATGTTAAAAATAACCGTGAATATGATTCTTTAACAAAAGAATTAGAGTACCAAAACTTAGAAATCGAACTTTGCGAAAAAAGAATAAGAGAATATACTCATAATCTTACCAATAAAAAAGCAGAGGTAGAAGAAGCACAAACTAAACTAAATGAACGTCAGGGTGACTTAGATAT
Organism: uncultured Bacteroides sp.; assembly: GCA_964422385.1. Classification (GTDB taxonomy): domain Bacteria; phylum Bacteroidota; class Bacteroidia; order Bacteroidales; family JACABE01; genus JBAXLO01. Next base: position 8,590 of record CAYRBL010000084.1, on the reverse strand, counting down.
TAAAAAAGCCGAACTTGATGATATCATTGCTGAAACTAAGAAAGAAGAACAAGAATTAATTAGAAAATCTCAGGAAAACCAAAAATTTATCGAAGATAGATTGTTGACAGCTTACCAACGTATCAGAAAGAATGCTCGTAATGGCTTAGCAGTTGTGGTTGTAGAAAGAGATGCTTGTGGAGGTTGTTTTAATAAAATTCCACCTCAACGTCAATTGGATATTCGTATGCATAAAAAGATTATTGTTTGCGAATATTGCGGAAGAATCTTAGTAGATTCTGCAATTGATGATGTAGTTAAGGAATAAATAATATCTTAAAATATTTAAAAGAGGAAATAAAATTATTTCCTCTTTTTTATTTATACTAAAATGAAAAAATACTATCTATTAAGTCTGTTTTTAATACTTGCTTTCTATGATACGTATGCTCATTTTGATTTTAACCCCCAATTACGGAAAGCCTATACTTTAACTTTAAGTATGCGGTTTAATGAAGCGCACAAGCTAATTGATGCCGAAAAAATACTGAATCCTTCCAATGATATTCCTTATTATATCGAAAACTATATTGATTTTTTGTCGATAGTTGCCAATCAAGACAAAAATTTAGCTGATAAACTCGTTAAAAATAAAAACGAACGTTTAAAACGTCTTGAAAAAGCTGACAAAAATTCTCCTTATTATAAATATTGCCTCGCTGAGTTCTATATACAATGGGCGATAGTACGTTTAACGTTTATTGATAATCTCACAAATGTATTAGATGGTTTGAAGGCAGGATTAGAAATAAAAAAAGCGTATTACCTGCTGGAAGAAAATAGAAATTTGTATCCTAATTTCACACCAAATCTAAAAGGCTTAGGACTGATGCATGCTTTGATAGATGCCGTTCCGGATAGCTACAAAACTATTGTGCAATCTTTGGCTTTTAAAGGAACCATTAAACAAGGAATCTCCGAATTGCAAACGGTATTGGATGCATCAATAAATAATGAGAACTATGATTATTTAAGAACTGAAGCCTTATTTATATTAACAAATATTCAAATCAATTTATCGAGTGATAAAAAAGAATCTTTAGCTTTGAAGAAATATTATCAACATCCAAAGTTTGCTGAATTGGTTAAAACAAGTCCCCTGCTTTGTATTGCTCAAGCTAAGATTTCAATTTATAATGGTAATAATGATGAGGCAATCCGATTGTTGACAACTTGCCCTTCAGGTGCTCAATATTTCCCTTTTTACAATCCAGTTTACCTTGCAGGTATTTCAAAACTAAATAGGATAGATAAAGATGCCTATAGTTATTTCTTTGATTATATCGAGAAAAACAAAGGCAGAAATTATATAAAAACATCTCTTCAACGTATTGCATGGTATTATTTATTGAATAATGATTTGACTAAATATCATGAATACATGCAAAGGATTTTGAAAAGTGGGGATAATATTATAGAAGCAGATAAGCAAGCGCAGCATGAAGCCGAAAATAAGTATGTGCCTAATATAATATTGCTAAAGGCTCGCTTACTATGTGATGGGGGCTATTTCCAACAAGCATTAAATACCTTGCAAGATAATGCCAAGCGTATGAATCTTAAAACTAAAAAAGACTCTTTAGAGTTCACCTATAGGTATGCCAGAATTTATCATGAATGGAACAAAGTAGATTATGCTTTTTCTTTTTACGAACGAACCCAAAGAGAAGGCGCTAATGACCCTTCCTATTTTGCTGCAAATTCGGCTTTACAGTTGGGCTTGATATATGAGAGCAGAAAAGAATATCGCAAAGCTCGTATGTATTACGAACGTTGTATTAGTTTAAATCCTAAAGAATTTAAGGTAAGTATTCATCAAAAGGCGAAAGTTGGATTGGCTAGGATTAAGGGTTTATAATAATTGTATTTTTTAATAAAAACAGATTATGATTACATATATAAGGATTCCTAAAGATGACAATAAGCTCCTCGAACAAGCTTTTGATGTACGAACTGAAGTTTTTATTATTGAACAAAGCGTTGATCCTGTTCTCGAAATGGATGAATACGATGCTACTTCTATTCATTATTTAGCAATCGACGATAATAAAGCTGTAGCAACTGCCAGATGGAGAGAAACTGAAAATGGTATCAAACTCGAACGATTTGCTGTTTTAAAAGCCTATAGAAGCCTGGGTGTGGGTGGTAATATCCTTAAGATGGTATTGCAGGATGTGCTCCCACATAATAAATATACGTATTTACATGCGCAACTAAAAGCCATGGATTTTTATACCCGCCATGGTTTCGTTAAAGAAGGCGATTTGTTTATTGAAGCAGACATTCAGCATTACAAAATGCATTATAAGAGATAAACATTCTTATAACGTAATCTTCCCTTTTCTTTTTTTATAATTTTTTATTCTATATATATTATAGGAATTATATTGCTATTAAATATATTTAACAAAACAATAGTGATATTTATGCGTTTTATATTATTATAAATTTTATCTTTGCAAAAAAAAGAAAACACTATGGCAGAAACATGCGAAAGAAACGAAAAACCAAAAGGATTTAAGGCATTAATTAAAAGCTGGTACTTTTGGAAACCTGCAGCCGGAATAATACTTGGAGGCATCGCCGGATTTGTATATTATTATAATGTAGGATGCGCTTCTGGCAGTTGCGGAATTGCTTCCAATCCGTATTCAAGTATTTTAATGGGCGGATTGTTCGGATTATTTATCACAAACAGACCTTGCGGAAGCTGCTAATCTCAATTAAGAATTAACAATTAATAATTAATAATAATAGGATAAAAATGCTTATCAAACTTATAGGTATAAGCATTGTTTTTAAATAACAATAATTAATTTTTTAAATAATAAATAGTATGAAAAAAAACATGGGAACAATTGACAAAGCGATCAGGATACTGGTAGCTGTTGTAATCGCAATTTTATTTTTTACAGGTGTAATTACAGGAATCTTAGGAATAGTATTATTAGTTTTTGCCGGAGTATTTGTGCTAACAAGTTTACTTAGTTTTTGCCCATTATATCTTCCTTTAGGTATTAAAACTGATAAATCTAAAAAATAAATTGAATTTAATAATAGATATTGTATTATGAACTTTGATGACGTAGCAAAAGATTGGGATGTGAATCCTAAAATGATTGAAAGAGCCGAAGTGTTGGCCATCGAACTTAAAAATTATTTTAATTTTGATGCCAACACTACTGCTTTTGAGTTTGGAAGCGGTACAGGGCTTTTGAGTTATCAACTGAAAGATTCTTTCAAATCCATTACGCTTGCTGATAGTTCGGCGGGGATGCAGGATGTTGTGAAAACTAAAATTGCTTTCGAAAACATCACAAATCTTCATCCAATACTTATTGATATGCCGGATCAGGAGTTAATAATTCCAAAAGTTGATCATATTTTTACTTTTATGGCTTTGCATCACGTAAAGGACCTAAATAAATTGTTGAAAAACTTTAATGCAATCCTCAACGATAATGCGTATATAAGTATTGGTGATTTGGTATCAGAAGATGGTTCGTTTCATTCTCATGATGCTAGTTTTGATGGACACAATGGCTTTGATAAGGAAGAATTGTCTGCATTGCTTGCCAATAATGGTTTTGAAATCGAACAGTATAAAATCTTTTATCAAATAGAAAAAGAACATCTGGGTGTAATGAAAACCTATCCTTTGTTTTTGATTATAGCAAGAAAAAACGCATAACGAAAATAAGAAACGCATTTGATAGATAATTTGCTTTATCATCATAATGTATTAAAGGAAAGAGGCTAAATTTATATTTAGTCTCTTTTTTTTATGTCAAAATAAGGCAAAAAAAAAGGAGACAGTCTTGTTAGACTGCCTCCACCCCTTGAAGATAAAAGATAAAATATAAAATTATTAACTTATTTTGAATAAGCAATTACATATTAGCAAATACCGTGCCAAACTATTACCACCTTAATTATTAGTGTAATATATTAAAAGAACGTTTTTTGCTTTATCTGTTTTTATGTACCGTTTATGCCCACTTTTGTAAAATTATAATTTTAAAAAGCTGTATTCGTAATGCTTTATAAAAATTTATATTTACTGGTTCAAAATATACCATAGGGTTATTATGACCTAATTGTTTTATTTTTTTATAAACGGATTGCTTAAATAATATCTAAAAAAAATTATTTTTATATAAAATTATACCATTTTTCTTGCATCAATCCACAATGTGAACTGCTCGTCGGTAACTAAACCTAATGCGATAGCAGATTCACGCAAAGTGAGATTTTCATGATGTGCTTTTTTAGCAATTTTAGCAGCATTATCATAACCTATATGTGTATTTAATGCTGTAACCAACATCAATGAATTTTCCAGATTTTTGTCGATGCTAACCATATTTGGTTCGATACCGATTGCGCAATTATCGTTAAAAGATACGCAAGCATCGCCTAATAGACGTGCTGCCATCAATAAATTAAAAATCATAACAGGTTTGAATACGTGCAACTGGAAATGGCCATGTGTGCCCGCAACCGAAATTGCAGCGTCGTTGCCGATAACCTGACAACATACCATCGACAAAGCTTCGTTTTGAGTTGGGTTAACTTTACCTGGCATGATAGAAGATCCCGGCTCGTTTTCGGGCAAATGAATTTCGCCTATACCGCATCTTGGGCCTGAAGCCAACAAACGAGTATCGTTTGCTATTTTAATTAAACTAACTGCTAAAGTTTTCAAAGCGCCTGAAGTTTCTACAACAGCATCGTGAGCTGCCAATGATTCGAACTTATTTGGAGCTGTGATGAATGGATAGCCTGTGATTTCAGCGATTTTTTGTGCTACTAACACATCATATCCTTTAGGTGTGTTCAATCCGGTGCCTACTGCGGTGCCGCCCAATGCAAGTTCAGACATGTGGTCCATAGTATTGCGAACTGCTTTCATTCCGTGGTCGAGTTGCGATACATAAGCCGAAAACTCCTGGCCTAATGTCAATGGGGTTGCATCCATCAAGTGGGTGCGTCCTGTTTTTACTATATCTTTAAAAGATTCTGATTTTATAGCTAAAGTCCCTCTTAATTTCTCAACTCCTGGCAAAGTGATTTCCATTATCATTTTGTAAGCAGCTATACTCATAGCTGTTGGGAAGGTATCATTCGACGATTGCGATTTATTTACATCATCATTTGGATGTATAAATGTTTTGCCTTCTCCCAACACTCCGCCGTTCAATACGTGTGCTCTGTTTGCTATTACTTCGTTCAGGTTCATGTTGCTTTGAGTTCCCGAACCGGTTTGCCAGATTACCAATGGAAATTGGTCGCTTAATTTGCCCTCCATTATTTCGTCGCAAACTTTGCCTATTAAATCACATTTTTCTTTAGGCAACACTCCAAGTTCGAAGTTTGCTAAAGCTGCAGCTTTCTTTAATACTGCAAATGCCCATATAATTTCGGTAGGCATCGATGCTGGTTCGCCGATCTTAAAATTGTCTACAGATCTTTGTGTCTGCGCTCCCCAATACTTGTCTGCAGGCACTTCTACAGGGCCCATTGTGTCTTTTTCGATTCTAGTTTTCATACGTATTAATATTTGTGTATTATTTATTATTTTTTGTTTAAAAAATTCTCAATATTCTCTACAGAGTCACCCCAAACTGCTGCATGTTCCCTTTCGATAAGCGGACGTTTCATCAAAACAGGGTATTCAGCAATGATTTTTATCCACTCGTCGTCGGTAAAATTCTTACCCTTAAACTGACTTTTATATATTTCTTCGTGCGTTCTTACCAAATCATGTGGTTTAATATGCAATTTTACCAGCATTTTTTTGAGCTCATCATAGGTCAAAGGTTGTTTTAAATACTCAATTACTTCTACTTTTATATTATTGTCGTTCAGGTGCTGTAGACCTGTTCTCGACTTACTGCAACGGGGGTTGTGATATATTTTTAGCATAGATTTAAAATATTTTTAAAATAATTCGGTAAATGTAGTAAAAATAACAATACCTTTGAGCAAAATTTATTTAAAAAAAATGGCTTGGATATTTTTATTAATTGCAGGGGTATTCGAAACCGGATGGGCTATCGGATTAAAGTACGCAGATGGATTTAAAAACTTAGGAGCAACGGCCTGGACCATTGTATCGATGGCTTTAAGTTTATATTTTTTATCATTATCCTTAAAAACCATCCCAATTGGCACTGCCTATGCAGTTTGGACAGGCATTGGAGCCCTGGGAGCATTTGTGCTGGGAATTGTATTATTTAAAGAACCCATGGACTTTTGGCGCATCTTTTTTATTAGTTTATTAATAATTTCTTTGGCAGGATTAAAATCCACCTCAGGAGTTTAAAAATTTTACCATGAATGAAAACAATATTTACACTACTTATTATCAATCGCCCATAAGTTGGGTTGAGGTATGCGGTATCGAAGATTTTATTACATCTGTTCTTTTTGTGGAAACCGAGGGGAAAAGCAGCGATACTATACCCGAAGTGTTGAAGGAAAGTGTAAAGCAATTAGACGAATATTTTACAAAAGGGCGCAAGAAATTTGATTTACCTTTAAAACAAGAAGGAACTTTATTTCAACAAAATGTATGGAAGCGTTTGCAGGATGTGCCTTATGGCGAAACGATGTCGTATTTGATGTTTTCAAAATGGTGTGGCAATAAAAACTTAGCACAAGCAACTGGCAATGCAAATGCTGCAAACGTTATCAATATTATCATACCCTGTCATCGGATTATAGGCTCTAACGGCAGGCTGAAAGGATATAGAGGCGGTCTTTTAATAAAAGATTATTTAATAAATATGGAAAAAGAAAATTCGCCAACACAACAAAGATTATTTTAAAAATCATAAAAGATTTCTTTTCTTATCAAAAATAAGGGAAGCTACCTCTTTTTAGGATAGCTATATTTTTTTTATTTCTTATTAAATTAAATAAACTTAAAAAATCTCTTAATAAAGATTGGTGAAAATAAATTTAATTCAATGAAATAAGCAAAATTATTTGTATATTTGCAGAAAAATAATTGTATGCAATTCATCAATGAAAAATATGTAAATCCTTTTACCGATTTTGGTTTTAAAAAGCTTTTTGGGGACGAACCAAACAAGGATTTATTAATTGATTTTCTCAATTCATTAATTCCAGATCAAAAAATATCTAAGCTAACGTATAATCGGGTTGATCGTTTGGGATTGACTGAGGAAAACAGGAAGCCGATATTTGATTTGTTTTGTGAAAATGAAAAAGGCGAAAAGTTTATTGTGGAGATCCAAAAAGTAAAGCAAAAATATTTTAAAGACCGTAGTTTGTTTTATAGCACTTTCCCCATACAAGAGCAGGCAATAATGGGCCAAAATTGGGATTTTAAATTAAATGCAGTTTATTTTATAGGAATTTTAGATTTCGTTTTTGATGATGAGGATAAAGACAAACAAATAGTTACAGAGGTTAAATTATTAGATACAAACAACAATAAAGTATTCTATGATAAATTGACTTTTATTTATATTCAAATGCCTAATTTTAATAAGAAGGAAACGGAATTGGAAAATCATTTCGAGAAATGGTTGTTTGTGTTGCGCTATTTACAAAATTTACAAAAAAGACCCAAAGCTTTACAAGAAAAGATATTTGATAAATTATTTAAAATAGCAGAAATAGCCAAATTCAATAAAGATGAAAGAATGGATTACGAAGAAAGCATTAAGGTATATAGAGATTTGAATAACTCAATAAACACAGCTGTAGAAGAAAGCGTATTTAAAAAATCTTGTGAAATTGCAAAAAATTTAAAAATATTAGGAATAGATATAAAAACAATTCAAGAATCAACAGGACTTTCAAGGGAACTAATTGAAAAGCTATAAAACTTTTGTATGATATTAAGTAATGAGGTAAAATCTAATAAATAGCATTATGAAATCTTTAGTAAGTCAAAAATTAGATGTTTTCTTTGATAAAAATTCAAAAGACTATTTAAACAATGAAATTTTTGGAGAAATTTATATTTTACTTGAAGAATATAAAGATAGTAATAGAGATTTATACAATAGCGAATTAAAGAGCATACGTGATATCCAAAACTGTTTTAATTATGCTCGAGAAGAAGGATATAAAGAAGGAATAAGAATTAGATTAAAATCAGAAATTACTGATGTTGTCAAAAAAATAATAGATAAAAAATATGACATAGATGATTTTATTGATTTTATTTATTTCTCAAAATCTGAAATTCTAAAAATTATTGAAGAGGTAAAAGCTAATAAATAAAATCAAGAAGCCAATCTTACAAATAAAATTCCGACATTGCATATTTGCTTCCAAAGAAAATTAGTTTACTTGAAAAAGTTTTAGCAGCACACTCCTTAAAATTTCTTTTCTTATCAAAAATAAAGAAAGCTACACCTTATTATTATAGCTATGCTTTTTTTATTTTTCATTATATTTGGTATGATGTTCATATTATGGTTGGTAAAAACTATAATATGAAAAAATAGGAGCTTTTGGCAAATCCACAGCGAGGGTTTTGATTTCAAATTGCTCTCTGTGGATGCCACAGCGA
>CAYRBL010000083.1:6626-10584 GCA_964422385.1 uncultured Bacteroides sp. | reverse complement strand
TAAGAAATGGATCTTAATTTCAACCATATTCTTTATGTTTTTCATACATTTCACCTTGTTAAATTATCACAACAAAGTGATGACACCCTTAAATGAATGTGCCGAAGAAATGTTTGAATGTAATAAAAGAATAAAAGAAAACTCAACTGTGATGTGTGTAAACAAAACTGGAAACTGGTTGCAGGAACACACATCCAATTATGCAGGTTTAAAAAAAGGTATTATTTTAAGCGATAATTACGAAGCACATTTAGGCTATTTCCCCTTAACCTGGAGAAATAGTTTTAGCACTACTTTTAATAAAGATTCTATTATTAAAACCGACTACATTCTTATATATGGTAACTATCCACTTTTGCAAAACAAGTTCGAAACAAATATCAATACTGCAATACATACTAATTATACTTTGGACTACACCTCTTCCAAAAGCTTTGTGAAATTATATAAATTAAAAACAATAATTAAATAATAATTCAAGCGTATGAAAAAATGGTATCTCAAAAATACTTCTCTCTTTTTTATAATACTTCTTTTTAGTATTCTTTTTATTGTTTTCAACATACTTTCCTTCCTTTCTGATGGCTCCTATATTGGTGGCGACACCTACGTAAGGTATATGCTTTCCAGATATGCTTACCAATATCCTGGCAACTTTTTATATCATTGGGGAAAGCCAATCTATATTGCTTTAGCTTCACCTTTTGCACAGTTTGGGTACACCGGTTTCAAGCTTTTCAACATCATTACAGGATTACTTACTGCTTTGTTTGCCTACTTAATTTCAAAGAAACTTAGGCTCGAAAACGCTTGGTTGGTTATTCTTTTTGTGTGCTTCTCCCCTATCTTTTATATGATGGTGTTTACAGGTATGACCGAGATATTCTTTGGTTTTATCATTATGCTTTCAATATATTTTGTAGCAAAAGACAAGTATATTTTATCCGCATTTATTCTTTCTTTTTTACCAATAATAAGAAACGAAGGCATTGCAATCTGGATACTTTTTATTGCACTTTATACTATAAGAAAACAATATAAAGCGATGCCATTTCTGCTTACAGGCTTTTTATTTTATAGTGTTTGTGGCTTGTTTTATTTCAAAGATTTCTTTTGGTTGATTAATCAAAACCCATACAAGCCGGGAGGCACGCCTATATATGGTCATGGGGAATGGTATTTTTATTTTACCAATCTAAAACTAACGCTTGGCATCCCTTTGACAGTACTTTTTGTTCCGGGAATGTTTGCAATTCTCAACATTGTTTTCTTTAAAAATAAATTCAAAACAATATTAATAAATAAAGAAACCCAGCTTGTAGTTCTTATCCTTGGCGTGTTCTTCACCTATTTTACAGTTCATAGTATTTTGTGGTGGAAAGGCTGGATGTCGGTGCTGGGCGACGCTCGTTTTATGGCCGCCGTTACTCCTTTTGCAGCTATTATCGGGCTTAAAGGTTTCAATTCTATTATTAATTATTTTAAGATAAAAAGGGATGTTATCATTGCTGTTTCTATCTTAATTGGCATCTTTTTTATCCGTAATGCAAATATTATATTTCCGATGCCTGTGCATTTAGGGGGCACTGATATTGTGATTAGGGATGCTAGTGATTGGATTAAAAAAAGCAATATTCCTCCATGCAAAACTGTTTATTGGGACCCTTTTCTTCCTGTAGCTTTAGATTTGAATCCTTACGACAACAGCAAATCTCAAAGCTATATCTGGACTGTAGATGCGCCCGAAAAGGATGTTGTAAAAGGCGATATTATTGTTTGGGATGCCCATTATGCAGCCAACGAAGGCAATTTACCTTTAAAAAAGCTATTAGATAATCCCAACTTTATTTTGCTTAAATCTTTTAAACCCGAGCAACCAATTACCGTTTTGGGCGGTTTTAACTATGAAGTTTATATTTTTCAACGTAACTAATTTATGAAGTTTTCTATAAATAATATCAAGCTGTTTTCAAATTCCAAGAAGCTAGTTTTTGTCTTAGCTACTATTGTTTTTGTGTATCTAAACATCAATCGTCCCTGGAAACCTACAAGCATTATTTCGTCGGATACCCGATGTTATTATGGCTACATTCCTGCTACGCTTATTTATCACGATCCATCTTTAAAGTTTATTGATGTAAATCCAAACGGCTATTTCGATAAATTCTTTTTCCATACAAATCCTGATGGCTCACGGGTAATCAAAATGACGATGGGTTTATCGTTTTTATACCTGCCTTTTTATTATCTAGGCCATTTCTACACCCTTTTATTTGGCAGTTTCGGCAACTTCGAAGCTAATGGATATACTTTACCCTATCAGGTAGCTCTATGTTTTGGCAGTGTTTTTTATTTATTAATAGGCTTGCTTTATCTGCGAAAAGTATTGCTCACTTACTTCACCGAAGTGGTAACATCTATTACGTTAACATTAATTGTGCTCGGCACCAATCTGTGGAACTATACTACCAACGAGCCCACTATGTCACATGCTTACAACTTTGCTTTGTATTCGGTGTTCTTATTTCTTACCCTAAAATTCTTTAATAAACCAAGTATAAAAACAAGCATCGCTTATGGTTTAGTTTTTGGTTTAATATCTTTGATACGCCCTTCCAATGCTATTATTATTCTTATTCCTTTGCTGTATAATGTATATAATATGCAAACCTTAAAAGATAAATTCTTATTTATTTCACAAAACATAAAACTACTCCTTATTATTATAATATGTATACTCTTGGTTTGGTCGCCTCAAATTATATATTGGAAAATGGTAACCGGGCATTATTTCTTTTATTCCTACACCGACGAAGGTTTCTTTTTTAAGCATCCGCAAATCCTAAATGGTTTGTTCAGCTACCGCAAAGGATGGTTTGTATACACTCCTTTAGCTATATTTATGATGTGGGGATTGTTTTATACTAAAAAATACATCAAAGAATTTTACATAGGAATAATAGCATTCACGCTGCTCAACTTCTACATCATCTTTTCGTGGTGGTGCTGGTGGTATGGCGGCAGTTTTGGCATGCGAACCTTAATAGAATCGTATGCAATCTTAGCACTTCCATTGGCTTCGTTTTTGACGGTAGTAAGCAAAAGTAGGTATTTATTTATTAAAATTGCTTTAACAATTGTATTGCTATTCATCACCTATTTAAACCAGTTTCAATGCTTGCAATATCGAAAGGTGATGATACATTGGGACGGTATGTCGAAGGCACAATACTGGGAATTGTTTTTGAAATACAGATATGCCCGCGAAGGTGACAAACTGCTAATATTGCCCGACTACGAAGGAGCAAAGAAAGGGCAGGAGAAAAATTATTAAGTCTATATAGCTATGTTTTCGAACGGAATTATTGATTTTATTATAAAAAAAGCCAAACAAGTATTCTTTGTTTATACTGTTATTGTCTATATCTTATATTTATCCTTTAGAAAGATATCCTGGCGATGGGATAACAGCGATTTCTTTGGTGCAATGCTTTTCATATCGATGATATTGGGATTAGATACCTTAGCAATTTTTCCTTCTTTTTATGAAAAATACCCTATGAGAGGATTACCTGTGATGTTTTTTATTGCCATAATTAATTACTTCCTTTTATACCATAAAGGGAAATATCAAAAGATAATTGATTACTTCGAAACTAATAAACCCAAGACCATTCATTATCTTATCTTTTTTGCATGCATTATACTTAGCTTTGCTATTTTTCCTATTATGGAATCAGTTTATGGTATAAAAAAGTAAGAATAGAAGCAATATTTACATAAATGAGGAATTCTTTAATTATTTTTGATTAATAATAAATTTAATTTAAAGCGTAAACAATTGATTTTACATAGATAATTTTAATTTCATCATACTTGGATTTCTGGCGAGGTGAAAATAATTATTTTCATCATACTTGGATTTCTGGCGAAGCAAAAATAATTATTTTCATCATAC
>CAYRBL010000083.1:0-6526 GCA_964422385.1 uncultured Bacteroides sp. | reverse complement strand
TGGATTTCTGGCGAGGCAAAAATAATTATTTTCATCATACTTGGATTTCTGGCGAGGCAAAAATAATTATTTTCATCATACTTGGATTTCTGGCGAAGCAAAAATAATTATTTTCATCATACTTGGATTTCTGGCGAGGCAAAAATAATTATTTTCATCTGTCTGGAAATCCAAGTAAGGTAAAAATGATTAAATTCATCTGTCTGGAAATCCAAGTAAGGTAAAACGAAAGAAATCGATCTCAATTATTATTTATTACACCAATATTTATTTATTTTTTTTAACAATATTATTTTAAAAAGAGGATAATAATAAAAAACAAAAAGCCCCGTCAAACAATAACGGAGCTTTTATTATTTTCAATAGTCTAAATTATCAAATAAAGATTGCTTCACTTCGTTCGCAATGATGTTCGTGGTAAACGTTAAGTGGAAAGCAAATCACCAAATCACTAAATCGCCAAATGTGTTTCGTAATTCGTAATACTCCCCCTATTGCACAACAATCTTCTCGGTACTTCCTAATCCGCTTTTACGATCGATTATTTCGATGAAATAAACTCCCTTTCCAAACTTAGAAATATCGAAAGTAGCAGAAGAAGTATCCATAGTCTTTTCAACAATTATAGCACCAAGCATTGAGAAAATCTTAACATCAGCAGCTATCTTTTTATCAAACCTAATATTAATATTTATATTTCCATTACTTGGATTTGGATAAATACTATAAGCAATCTTGGCTGAACTTTCATTTATGGCAGTAGTACCTGTAATAATAATATCCATAGAATCGCGTGGATAAATAGTATAACCAGATGTATAAGGCACACTATTGTCGTTTTGACTAACCATACCTATAACAGAAAACGTATCGGTAGGTGCTGGCTTGCCTTGCAAACTATAGCAATATCTGCTTACCATAATAGTAATAGTATCGGTTCCGTTTAGCAACGTACGAACGGTAGCTGTAGTAGTACTTGCAGTAACTGGCCAGCCACTTAAGTACACAAGTTTATTCATTTTAACAAGTCTCGATTCTAAAGTATCATTCAACGAAGACACCACTAAAGGAGTATTCAATGTATTGCCCGATGACAACACCACCAATGAATCGGCTACTATTTCTATCAAACCATTTACCTGTGCAATACGACCTGCAACTCTTATTTTATCACCACGAGTGGCAGTGTAACCTAAGGCACCTCCAGTTCTATACACATATATCCCGGTTGTTGAATCGCAAATATAAAAAGCAAGCGTACTAGCGCTTCCATAATTAATACTATGCACAGTGCCTACAACTCTTAAATTAACAGTTAATGAATCGGCCACTCCAGAAGAATTCGTTGAACGCGCTTGAGCAATAGTGGCTAAAGGTGGCAATTTGATAGTTGTAAAAGTAACAATACTGCCATAGCCCACACCAACTGCCGACACAGCAAACGCTCTTGCATAATAAGTAGTAACTTGACTTAGGGTAGTAATAGTATCGCTATAAGTTGCTGTAGTTGCATAGTCGTAACGGATTGAATCGGCAATTGTAGGAGTTGGATTGGTACTCCAGCAAACACCTTTCGACAAAATAGTATCGCCACCATTATTAACAATAGTTCCTGAAAGAACAGCACTGTAATACGTAACCCTAGTAGCTGCATTGGTAGTAACTATAGGTAAAATTGGAGCTGCAGTTGTTGTAAAAACGGTATCATTACCATAAAAAACACCTGCCGAATTAATAGCAAATGATCTGTAGTGATATGTTTTTGAACTTAACAATCCACTTAAATTACCCGAAAAAGCACCAGTAGTTCCTGTAACTATTACTTTACTTTTAGAAGTATCAGGATTGGCTAAAGTATCATAACAAAAACCTCTGCTTGTGATAATATGTCCACCATCGGTAGTAATATTCCCATTGCAAACTGCAAAATTAGGAGTTATAGTAGTAGTTCCATTTGTATACAAAACAGGATTGGTATAATTAATAACCAAATCAAAAGAATCTCGAGGATAAATACGATAACCTCCAACAAAAGGAGCTGTAGTAGATGCCGATTGATTGACAAAACCTGCCAACGAAAAAGTAACAGTTGATGTAGGAGCAGCTACGTTGCGAATGTTAGCTGTGGTCGAAAACCTATAGGTAATAGTATCTACACCACGCGAAACCAAAACTGTTCGGGTATTGTTACCACTTGTCCATCCACTAATATAATGTAGATTGTCCATCTTAACCAACCTCGACTCTAGGCTATCATTGTTAAGTTGACTAATTAATAATGGAGATTGTTGCACACTTCCCGAAGCCAAAACCACTATAGAATCAGGAACCATTTCGATCATACCATTCACCTGAGCTATTTTACCAATAACACGGATTGAATCACCTCTGTTTACAGTAAAGCCAGCAATAGCCGATGATTTGAAAACATAAATACCATTAGTTTGATCCAAGATATAAAACTGTAAGGAAGTTGTAGTATAATTTATACTATTTACAACCCCAATAAGTTTACAATTTACGTTTAAGGAATCGGCAGTACCGGCAGTATCTATTAATTTCACTTGACTGATAGCATAGGTTGGTATCTGTCCAAAAGAAGAGTTGCTTTTAATTAAAAACACTGCAACTAATAAAAAGAAAGTAATAATTTTTCTCATAATGCAATTTAATTTATTTATAAATATAATTAATTTACAAATATGAGAATAAAAATTAAATAACAAGCAGTGTACTGAAATATATTTTGTTAATAAATTACTAAATTTTGAATAATTAACAAGTCCTATACCTATTCAAATAAGATTATTATCTTGAAATACAAAAAGCAAAAAGCCCCGTCAAACAATGACGGAGCTTTTTTAAAATCACAAAATCGCTATATAATTAAATTGACTTTCGTAATTCGTAATTCGTAATTCGTAATTAATTAATTTATTTCCCTACGCAGCATACAATATTGTAGGTATCTGTAGCTATTACCAACTCTTCGTTAGTGGTAACCACCATCACTTTAACCTTAGATTCGTCTTTGCTGATAACAGCATCCACACCTCTTAAGCCTTTATTCTTTTTATGATCAAATTCGACACCCATATACTCCATATCCTTACAAACGCCCTCGCGAACACTGCAAGCATTTTCGCCGATACCACCAGTAAAGATAATCAAATCGACGCCACCCATTGCAGCAGCATAAGCTCCTACATATTTCTTAACGCGATAATCGTACATCTTTAATGCAGTTTTAGCCCTTTCGTTTCCTTGATCAGCAGCCTGTTCAATATCGCGCATATCTGCCGACACACCCGAAATACCTAACATCCCACTACGTTTGTTGAACAAATCGTTAGTAGCCTTCATACTTAAGTCTTCTTTTTCGGCTAAGAATAAAGTAATACCTAAATCGACATCACCACAACGAGTACCCATCAACAAACCTTCAACAGGAGTAAAACCCATAGAAGTATCAACAGATTTACCCTTTTTAATAGCACAAACAGATGCACCATTACCCAAATGGCAAGTGATAATATTTATTTTTTCGTAATTCAATCCTAAGATGTCACATGCTTTCTGCGCAACAAACTTATGACTAGTTCCGTGGAAACCATAACGACGTACACGATACTTTTCGTAATATTCGTAAGGAATACCATACAAATATGAATGAGGCTCCATCGAAGAATGGAATGATGTATCAAAAACTGCCACCTGAGGAACCTCTGGTAAGATAGCTTCGATACAAGTAATCCCTTTTAAATTAGCAGGATTGTGTAATGGTGCAAGTTCAAACAATCTTTCGATATCTTTTTTAACAAAAGCATCTACTTTCATACTATGTTTAAAGTTTTCGCCACCATGAGCCACCCTATGTCCTACTGCATAAATTTCTTTTTCATCTTTTATCACTCCATGAACTGGATCTTTCAGGGTTAATAATATCAAATTAATCCCCTCTTGATGATTAGGAATATGACGTACAAGTTTGAACTTATCCTTGTTTTTTGGTTGATGAGTTAGCTCGGCATTTTCCATACCAACTCTCTCGAGTAAACCTTTTGCTAGTAAATCTGAATTGTGCGACATATCTATCAATTGATACTTGATAGATGAACTGCCGCAATTTAAGACGAGTATTTTCATTATAATTGGTTATTAAAAAGCGTTAAAAATTATTCGTCAAAATTATTAAAATAGTTTGGATTATAGACTATAAAACTAAAGAAATTTTAATCTTTTTCTACTTAACAAAATGTTAGCACTTTAACAAATATATTGGCACAAAAAAAGACGGATACCAAAATGATATCCGTCTTTTTAAATATTAATAATAGTAGTAAACAAGTATCTATTGAACCCTATTTAGCTGGAGGTGCCTTATCGGTTGCTCCTTCCGTACAGGATTTCTTAGCTGCTTTTTCGTTTTTGGTAATCATCGTTTCAAAACCTAACTTCTCAATTACATTATTTATCTTTAATCGATCCGTTTTATTCGAATCAAAAGTGATAACTGCAATCTTAGTTTTGATGTCAATTTTAATAGACTTAACACCTTCGGCTTTTAAAACTTCTTTCTCTAATAAATCTTTTGATCTAGCATCGTTAAAATATATTTTCAACTTAAATTCAGAATAAGTTGTAGTCTTATTTTGCGAAAAGCTAAAAGAAAAAGTTCCTACTAATAAAATAATAAGTAAGGTTAGAGACTTCAGATTAATTACGTTTTTCATTTGTTTAATTTTAATGATACAAAAATACTAATTTCTACTATTGATAATTTAAAATAAATCTTATTTAATGTTAATAATTGTTAGAGAACAATATTACACTATTGTTGTTGCTCCATATATAGTTTTAATAAGCGCGCAACATACTTTCCAAACACGTCGAACTCTATATTAATAGTAGTTCCTTCTTTGAAATTATGGAAATTTGTAAACTGATATGTGTAAGGAATAATTGCCACAGAAAACACTCCAGGTTTAGAATCCACGACAGTCAAACTAACTCCATTAACAGAAATAGATCCCTTTTCGACTGTAATATTACTCTTGCTTGCATCATATTCGAAGGTATATTTCCAACTTCCGTCCATTTCTTCTACCTTTGTGCAAACTGCAGTTTGATCAACATGACCCTGCACAATATGTCCATCAAATCTTCCGTCCATTTTCATCGAACGTTCCAGATTAACTTCATAGCCGGGAGTCCATGTACCAAGGTTTGTTTTATCCAAAGTCTCCTGAATAGCTGTTACTACATATTGATTCTTGTCGTAATCAACTTTCACTACCGTTAAGCAAACACCATCATGGCTCATGCTCTGATCAATCTTCAACTCCTGCGTAATTGGAGTTTCTATTGTAATATTAAAATTACTTTTGTCCGTTTCAATACTTACTACCTTACCGGTAGCCTCTACGATTCCTGTAAACATATCTTTTTTAAATTATGAATTATGAATTATGAATTATGAATTATTTCTCCTAAAAGTCTAATAGTCTAAACAGCTAAATACCTTTCTTCAATTATTAATTATTAATTATTAATTATTAATTATCTTAAAATGGTAACGCTTCCATGTATCTGACGTGGCACAACTCCTATTAATCTTATTTCATACACATCACACACATAAAAATACACTCCATCAGCACAAAGTTGATTAGAGTTCATATCTTTCCCATCCCATTTCACATCAGGGTTAGTTGTTTTAAACACTACAGTACCCCAACGATTATATATTTTCATATCTATTTTCTCAACAGCTTTGTAAGGAAAAGGTACGAACAAATCATTCTTACCATCATTATTTGGGGTAAATATATTAGGCAACACATACGAAGCACAACTATCAATATCAATACAAATAATATTACTTAAAACACCTATATTATTATTCGAATCTATTGCATTTATAGCATAACAACCCGCAACAGAAGGCAAGTTAGTATGTGCGTACTGTGTAATATTTCTATCATTAATAGTATTGATTATTGTAAAATCTCCACTCGTATAAGGCTTGTACCAGATATTATATTTAGCAATATCCGCAGAACAAGAATCCGTATTTTGCCAATACAAAACATTTTCCGAATTGAGGCAAACAGTTTGCACACTTAATAAAGGAGGGCATGGAGCTTCTTTATCAATTGGAGTTGCACAAGCACGTTGCGAAAGATTAATAATAGGATTAATAATCGACCCAATGGTATATCCTCCTATACTTTTTACATAATAACAATATTCAGTTCCATTCTGGAGACCTTTATCTATATAAGAAGAAGTATAAGATACCCCTACAGAATCAAAAATCCCTGTTGACAGATTTTTCCTATAGATAATATATTGCTGGTTTATCCAAGGAACATTAAAATTATAAGATAAATGCATCTTTTTATCCCCTGGCGTCAGCGATAAATAAACCGACGAAGCTATATGTGTACTTCCAATCAAAAATCTATTGCCAACCGTATTATTATATAAATCGATACGATAACTGTAAGGATTATCCACAGTATTT
>CAYRBL010000082.1:0-10624 GCA_964422385.1 uncultured Bacteroides sp. | reverse complement strand
AATAGATATTTTGGTAAGAATATTTCTCTAACATTTGCCAATACTATGGTTGCAGAGAGTATGTTTAACCCTGGAGGTGGTATCGCAGTTAATGTGTTGTTTGGACAATTATATTTTCTGGTTGATCATTCTTCTTCATTTTATGCAGCAGATATTAAAAACTTAGGCTTTCAGTTTGGTCTCAATCTAGTATTTGGTAAAACAAAACCAGGTAAGAGAGATGATGCTGCAGCAGCTAAAGCAGAGGAAGAAGAAAGAAGTAGTAAGAAAAAGAGGTTAATGCTAGAACCTACAAAAACAGATACTGTTATTGTTAAGCCTACAATTGTTCCTACTCCCAAAATGGATACTTCTTATTTAAGAACTATTCCTATTAAAACTAAAATAGATACTATTCCTACTACTATTGACACGCTCAAAAAAGCTCCTGTCTTAAGAATGATGGATACTACTATTGTTAAACCAATGGATAGTTTGCAAGGCGCACTTAAAGTTGATACCACAACTAATAAACTTGCTCCATTTTATTCTACTAAATCTATTAAAGAATCAGATGCTATTCCAGCAGTTAAAAAGGTAGAGGAAACAATTCCTACAAACCCAACTCCTGCTAAAGAACCAGAGAAAAAAGAGCCTTTTAAAGCAACTCAAAATGCTGCAGTACCAGATGAAACTAAACCGATACCTAAGCAATAAATAGTACTTTTATAACTTTTATAAAGCCGACCTTAATACATTATTAAGTGTCGGCTTTTTTTATAAATACAGTTATTGTTAGTTCATTGTTGGTAACTTTTAAAAACAAATGATATATTTCTTAGTACATTCCATAAAAAAGTAATACTTTTGTAGCATAATTATAAGAACAATATGCCAACAACAATCGAATTACAAAACATATCAAGTCAAGTTCGTAGAGATATCATACGTATGGTGCATGCAGTTAACTCTGGTCATCCTGGAGGTTCATTAGGTGCTGCCGATTTTATGACTGCTCTTTATTTTGAGATAATGCAACACAATCCAAAAGCATTTACGATGGATGGTATTGGCGAAGATTTATTCTTCCTTTCTAATGGTCATGTGTCGCCATTACTATATAGCGTACTGGCTCATGCTGGATATTTTCCTGTAAAGGAACTTGCAAGTTTTCGTAAGTTAAACACCCGTCTTCAGGGGCATCCTACTACTCATGAAGGCTTACCGGGTATTAGAATGTCTAGTGGTTCGTTAGGTCAAGGGCTTTCGGTGGCTATTGGTGCTGCAACTACCAAGAAACTTAACAACGATAATCATATTGTATATACCCTTCATGGTGATGGCGAATTGCAGGAAGGTCAGATTTGGGAAGCTGCAATGTATGCTGCTGCCAAAAAAGTTGATAATATTATAGCAACTGTTGATTACAACAAAAAACAAATTGATGGACCAACTGATGATGTACTTTCTTTGGGCGATCTTAAAGCTAAATGGCTTGCCTTTGGTTGGACCGTTTTAGAGTGTAATGGTAATAATATGGAAGAACTTGTGTATACCTTAAAGGATGCAAAGAACTATACAGGAAAGCAAAAACCAGTTGTTATTTTGATGAGCACAGAGATGGGTTGTGGTGTCGACTTTATGATGGGAACTCACAAATGGCATGGCAATGCTCCTAACGACGAACAATGTGCAAATGCATTATCCCAATTAAAGGAAACATTGGGCGATTATTAATAAAATAATACATTTATATTGAAAATATCTTTTAAACATACTCTTTTAGTCTTACTCATCTTATTTGCTACTTTTGCCAACGCACAAAATAAGCGGATTAAGGAACCTGAAGCAGACCAAGCTCCAATCTTAACAAGAATATTGTTTATTTTTGATGCTTCTCAATCTATGTTTGGCAAATGGCAAAGCGATACTAAGATTAGTATTGCGCAAAAGCTTTTGGCTAATATGCTCGACAGCCTTAAGAATGTAAAAGATTTGGAGATTGCATTAAGGGTTTATGGGCATCAAAAGAATTTTCCTCCACAGGATTGCAATGATACCAAACTCGAAGTTCCTTTTGCCAAAAATAATATAAGTAAGATTTCCCAACGTCTTCGTAGTATTGTGCCACGAGGTACTACTCCAATTGCTATTTCTTTAGAAAAAGCTGCCGAGGATTTCCCTCCTTGCAAAGAGTGCAGAAATATTATCATCTTAATTACGGATGGTATCGAAGAGTGTGGTGGCGATCCTTGCGCTGTTTCTTTGATGTTGCAAAAGAAAGGTCTTATCTTAAAACCTTTTATTATTGGTATAGGGAAGAACTTTAAAGAAAGTTTCGACTGCGTAGGTACTTATTTTGATGCAACAAGTGAAGCTGAATTCAACAAGGCTTTAAACGTTGTAATATCTCAGGCTTTAAATTCTACTACTGCTCAGGTTAATTTGCTAGATACTGAAGGCAAACCAACTGAGACCAATGTAAACATGACTTTTTATGATAACTTCTCAGGTATTGTTAAGTATAATTTTATTCATACTTTAAATAATAGAGGTCTTCCCGACACTCTTTTCATCGATCCATTGGTTAAATATGACCTAGATGTGCATACAATTCCGCCTATAAGTTTAAATAATATAAAGCTTACTCCCGGCAAACATACTATTATTGCCTTGGATGCTCCTCAGGGTTATCTAAACCTAAAACTTATGGGTAATAGCGTTACACAAAATGCTAAAAACCTTAACTGTATTATTCGTAAAAAAGGAACAATGCCTACTTTGCATATTCAATACTTCAACCAAAGCGAGAAATACCTGATAGGTACTTATGATTTAGAGGTATTAAGTTTGCCTAGGATACTTATTAAAGATGTAGAAATAAAACAAAGCCATACTACCACTATCGAAATCCCAATTCCGGGCATTGCCGTTATCAGCAAGTCGGTGGAGGGTTATGGTAGTTTGTATGTTATTGAAGACAACAGGATGAAATGGATTTATAATCTTAACGAAAAAGCACCTTTAGAGTCAATTGTTTTGCAACCAGGCAAGTATAGGCTTGTCTTCAGAGGTAGGCTTTCTACCCGCTCATTGACAACTATTGACAAAGAATTTAATATAGAATCAGGGACAACAACTAGTGTTAATTTATTCAGAAATTAATTTACAATGAACAATTATATCAACACAGGATCAAAAGATACACGCTCAGGATTTGGCGATGGCCTACTTGAGGCAGGCAAGAAAAATGAGAACATCGTAGCATTATGTGCCGACCTTATTGGTTCGCTTAAAATGGATGCCTTTGAAAAGGAATTTCCAAACAGGTTTTTTCAGATAGGAATAGCTGAAGCTAACATGATTGGCATAGCTGCAGGTATGACCATCGGTGGTAAGATTCCTTTTACAGGTACTTTTGCCAACTTTTCAACAGGTAGAGTTTACGACCAGATTCGTCAGTCGGTGGCTTATTCTAACAAGAATGTTAAGATTTGTGCTTCACATGCAGGTTTAACTTTGGGTGAAGATGGTGCAACGCATCAAATATTGGAAGACATCGGGCTTATGAAGATGCTTCCTGGTATGTGTGTTATCAATCCTTGCGATTACAATCAAACCAAAGCTGCTACTTTAGCGATAGCTGAATATGAAGGTCCGGTATATCTTCGTTTTGGTCGTCCAAAAGTACCTAACTTCACTCCTACCGATCAAAAGTTTGAGATTGGAAAAGCAATTATGTTGAACGAAGGTACTGATGTTACCATTATTGCAACAGGGCATTTGGTATGGCCAGCCATCGAAGCTGGTCGTATTTTAGCAACAAAAGGTATTAGTGCTGAGATTATAAATATTCATACCATAAAACCTTTGGATGTTGAAGCAGTACTTAAATCGATAAAGAAAACCGGATGTGTAGTTACCGCCGAAGAGCATCAGCGCAATGGTGGTTTGGGCGATAGCATTGCACAGTTATTAGGTATTAATTTGCCAACGCCTATCGAAATGGTAGCTGTTAACGATAGTTTTGGCGAAAGTGGAACTCCCGAAGAATTGATGGACAAATATGGCCTCAACGAAACTTCTATTATTAATAATGTAATTAAAGTTATTGGTAGGAAATAAGGAGTGCCTAAAGTTGGAAGAAAAATTACGAATTACGAATTACGAATTACGTTTTTCATTCGTTTAAT
The DNA here is from genome assembly GCA_964422385.1 of uncultured Bacteroides sp. Lineage (GTDB taxonomy): Bacteria > Bacteroidota > Bacteroidia > Bacteroidales > JACABE01 > JBAXLO01. Next base: position 6,452 of record CAYRBL010000082.1, on the reverse strand, counting down.
AAAAAAAGAAAGGCTGCCTACATTAGGCAGCCTTTCTTTTTATTTCCCTCCGCTTAACGACGAAGTCGATTAGCGGATATTAATTTGCATTTAACTTTAGTTCACTTCAAACTTTAGGCATTAACATCCCGTAATTCGTAATTCGTAATTCGTAATTTTGCCTTCATTCATAATTCATAATTATCTTAAGATGGTCACACTCCCCTTATAGCTCTTCTCAACCCCATTTATGCTATTTGCTTTTATAACATAAAAGTATACCCCATCGGCTACATCTTTCCCATCCCAAGTATTTTTATACGTATTATTTTGATAAACGATAGTTCCCCAACGATTAAATATTTGTATCTCTACATTCCAATATTCGATATACTTAATGTAGAAATAATCATTATATCCATCACCATTTGGAGTAAAAACATTTGGAATCTCAGGTTCTAATTCACATTCTAGTTTTATTTGAGAAGTGGTACTGCAACTGGTAGTAGTATCTGTAACTTTTACAAAATAGATTCCTGTTTCGGTAGCATTATAGGTTGGTAATGTTGAATTATCCTGCCATTGATATATAGCATTAGGATAGGTTGCATCTAACAAAACCGTTTGACCCGGACATAGTGTAGTATTATTACCCAAATCTATAATAGGAAGAGGATATGTATATATCTGAATTGTATCCGAACCTGAACAATAATTCTTAGTAACCTCTACCCAAAAAACATAAGGAGTATAAGGTGGAACAATAGTATATGTTGCGTTAGTTGAATTATCCTGCCATTTATAAGTTGCATTGTTTTGATAAGCATTTAATGTAAATGTTTCTCCATAACACAATGTAGTATCATTACCCAAATTAACTATAGGGTTTGGATTGTATATAATATTGATGCTATCAATAGCAAAACAATTACTATCTATTGATGCTTTTACCCAGTAAGTACCCTGTTGCGTAACATTATATGTAGGATTACCAGTGCTGTCCTGCCAAAGATACGATACATAAGGTGTAGTAGCATTTAATTGTAAGGATTGCCCCGGACATAATGCTGTGTCTTTTCCAATGTTTATTATAGGCGGACTTGCAACATTTACTTTATAGTAAGCTGTATCCCAATGCCCAAATGCTACATAAGTAGTAGTTACATTTGGAGAAACAGAAAAAGTATATCCTGTATGTAATATATTTGTAGGATTTAAACTATCTGCCCACCTAACGATGCTATCAGCTTCAACTGTTAAAATTGTATGATTACCATAGCATATAACCGAATCTCCTTTTATAATTAATTTCATTGGATATAATTCTATTTTATCAATAAAAATATAAGCTCCATAATTACCAGAAGTTGTATAAACAGTTAATGAATCAGGTCTAAAATTTCCTATTGTAACAATATTATAAGAGCTGTCTGGGATATATAAAGACATAAAACGTTTCCAATAAGTTGCAATATGTACGATTGTATCAACTTCTATTTGTGGGATTGCTTGTATTACACCGTCCATATATTGAGTCAATGGATTATTTGAAAAATGGAAACCAATACCATTACTACCTTTTGATGTTGCCATGCTATTATTGCCATATGAATAGAGATAAATATAATAAGATAAGATATATTTACGTCCAGTATCAAGTGGCAAAGTCAAATTTGATGAAATATATTCCCTTATATTAGGTGATAATAAATCAAATATACCTAGTCCAATCATACCATTTCCAGAGTAAGGTGTTGGACATCCCCAAGAAGTTGGGAAAAATCCTCCATTATAAAAATAATCTGGTGATCCCATATTTGATCCTGGCATAGGAGTATATAACCCATTTACATTATTCCAACCAATCGCCCTATTTACTTGACCTGCCCAATAAGGTAGTAATGAATATGATTCAAAATCGCCGTTTGGTATTAGATTGGATTGAGCATTTACATTTGTAAATGCTAAAAATATTATAAAAATGTATAATGTATTCTTCATTCCTAATAAAGGGTAAAGTTTTTTATGACTTTACCCTTTTAATTATTATTATGTTTATTTAATTATAACTATTTTCTGATTTTCTGTTTTATTATTTGTAATTATTCTAATATTATAAATGCCAGCTTTAAAACTACTAATATTGAGGATACTTACTTCTAATGAAGCAGTAATTGATGTGCTATAAAATAATTTACCTGTTAAATCATAAAACTCAACTTTAGCAACTCCTTCATTGACATTTTTAAATACAATATACAGTTCGTCATTTGCCGGATTAGGATAAACCTTAATATCTGAAGTATTAATTGTCTTTGAATTGTAGTCAGGTGGTAAGAAGTTTTGTGGTAAGCTTTCATCATAAGGGTCTAAACCCAATATAACTCTTGCTCCATATACACCTTTACCTCCCGTTGAAGGTTTTTGATTTGCAATATCAGCTAGTGCTATAGAATCCATAATACTTATTGAATTAAGCATCAATTTTTTTAGATAAATTCTGTTTACTTCTATCTGATTAGTTTCCATTAAATTTACACCTATAATAGACGTATTTAATGTGTTAGCATTATTATAATCCTTATTTTTAAGATATTTATCTATTTTAATAAACTTCCCAATGTTAGATAATTTAACAAAATTATAAAAATTTAGATAAATACTATCATCAGGTAATCCTAAATTCAAATATGTAGAATCATTATCCAAAAATTTATAAGCAAAAACCTTTGAATAATATTTGTTTTCAACTGGTAAATTAGGGTAAACAATGCTATCTAACACAATTTTCTCAAGCAAACTAGCTCTGTCAATTTGTTGCTGCATTGATTTTTTATTTGAAAAACAACCATGAGCTACAGTTGATGATAATGGGGTTATTAAACCATATAACGAATTCCATGGTGTTATATATGGGCTAAATATATGACTAGTAGTTACTGGTGGAAACTGATACCAATTTATTGAAGGTGCAATAGTTCCAGTTAAACGATAATCAGCATTAAAAACTGAAATGTCTATCCATTGATTATCTGTACCCCATTCAGGATAAAGTTTTGGGTAATAATATTGATGGCTAATAACTGCATTCGAAAAATTTATACCAAACCAACATGTTTCAAAATAATTACACCAAAATTCTGTAGCTTGTGAAACACCAGCAACATTCATTCCTGATCCTAAGTTTTTCATATTGTTCCCTATAAACAAAGTATTATTAACACCATCTATATAAAAACCCCTTAATGCATTAGCTAATCCAGAAGTTGGTGTTATGTTATAGTTAATATTGTTATTTTCAAAATACTCTTTATCTCCACTTCCAGTTTTTATTCCAATATAATTATTATAACTTGAAAAAACCGTATAAAAGTTAAGAGTATTGCCATTTACTTTGCAATCACCTACTGAATTCCCAACACAATTAGTCATATTTATACCAACTCTAGGCTCATCAATTGAATTATTTAAAATCTGTATTGGGTTTGAAGAACTAGCATTATAGAAATTGATTATAATTGAAGAATTGTATAAGTTTTTTAATTGTGACGCATAATTTGAAAAAACATTATTCATATTTATATAATTATTCTCAACATTTAGTCCATCCCTACAATCTATTAAATGTATAGCTGTGTAGATTTGATTTTTAAAATTATTGTATTCAATTTTAGGTTTAATATTTGTACCATAAATGCCAATATTGCATAAATTGAAAACATTTAAATTGAAACCACTTCCACCAATGTTAATTTCATTAGTAAAATGTAAATATAAATTTTGTCCATAAGCAGCACCAGGGTCTTTTTCTACATAAATAGCTGCTTCCCCAGCTATAGGGAAAGACGTTCCCGTATATGAAGGTGGATCTATACTATAAACACCGATGTTTTCAAAATAATTATTATAGATATTTACATCTGAATTATAAATCTTAATTCCGTATTGCATATTTATAAATTTATTTTTCAAAATTGGATCAGAATTATCACCTATAGTTAATTGATAAACATTATCAACTTTTACTCCAGTAATGTAATTATTATAATTATATGGTCCCTGATAATTTATATCATACTTAAAAGTAGTATTAGAAATAAAACCTTGATGTGGAATAGGTGGATTGCTAGTGATTGAATAATAATCTTTAACCCATACACCAATTTTATTATTTATAAATTCTGAATTATCTGTTATAACAAAATTGCCATTATTAATTGATACTACTGCATTTGCAGCATCTTGTATAATTGACTTATTATTTATTAGAACAGTAGCAGTAGGATCTTCGACATATATACCATCCCAAGGACAACTACAAGCGTAAACTTTTGAATTACTAAATTGAATATACTTACCGGGGTTTACAAAAATCTTTGCATTAGGCCCCATTTTTATATTATCACAATCTACAAACATAATATCCTCATCAACAGTAAAAACACCATCAATATAAATTGTATTGGCAGTAACCAATGTTCCAGTACCATAAAAGTTCATAAATAATGAAGATGTATTAGTAGGATTTGAATTTGTATATTTATCAGCAATTAAAGATACATTGATATTACAATTAGGATTAGGGTCAAAAAGCAATAGTCCTTCATAATCTAAACAACCATTTGCAGGATCAACTCCTTGTAATTTTATATAATCTTTGCCTGCATTATTCCAAGTTGCTAAAATATCGTTAGGGCATGTAGGATTACAGACATAGGTTGCATTACCAGGTAAAATCCACGTCCAAACAAGTCCACTTGGTGGCGTAGGATTTGTAGGTGTAACAAAACTAAATTGTACCTTTAACTCAGGATCACAATTTACAGAATTTACATTTATTGGTACATTAATAGTTGTTGGGTCCGGTAAATTTGTAGGATCTATAGTCAAATATCCTTCATAAATTAAGCAACCACTGGAGTTTTTCCCTTGTACGGTAATATTACCTACGATAGCTGTTCCCCAATAAATACTTTTATTAGTTCCAGCACCTGAAGGTGTAAACGAGGCACCACTTGGTACAGTCCATGTATAAATAATTCCGGGTTGTGGATTTACTATATTAAAATTGCCATGTTTATGACAATTATCATCTAATGCTCCATTTATTGATAAAGGTTGTATTGAAGAATTTACAACAATTGTTATACTTCCATAGTATCTACAATCATAATAACTTGCCTCTACATAATAAGTAGTAGTTGATGTAGGTGTTGGAATTGTATAAGAATTTTGTCCGGAACCACCTGTACCACATTGCTGATTGGCACATGGAGTACAAGGACCTGAGGTATTTCTCCATAACCAAGTTACAAAACTTGGATTTCCTGCAAATTCACTAGGTACATTTGCAGTAATCGTAATTGTACTTGGTGTTTGGCTACATACATAAATTGGATTACTCCCTTGAAAAGTAATTCGAGGAGTAATAATTATATCTCCTATGTATAAGCGTCCTTGATTACTTGAATTGGTTTGTTCTGGATAAATAATTAAATTGTTATATGTAATTCCATTTGGAACATTAAAAAACTCATAGTATTGTGCATAGTTTTGAGTGTTGTATCCACATGAGCTTGGTGTAACACTTGTTGAAAATGTATTACTTATTTTTAAATTTTGCACCCCATTATTAATGTCATTTTCATTTAAACCAATAGGTATGTTATCATTCGCTAAACCTGAAATTGGTGCAGGGAAAGTGTAATTAGTTAACAATGCATTTATTTTACCAATATTACTACCAGTATAATATTTCATGCTAAATGTGTAATCGCCAGATGGTAAATAAGTAGGTGATTGAAAATTTTGATAAATTGCTTGTGTTTTGTAATTAGATACTAATAAATCAGCATAAAATTGTTGTGTAAAAGATTCCCAACGCAAACAAGGTTCTCCCAATGCCCTTTTCCATTTACAAACAGCATCAAGTTGAAAAGCTTTATAACCAGAGGCAGATTGCTGCATATCCAATACATAATCAAAAAAAGGATTTTTAAGATAACCACAGCCATCTACTCCAGCACAACTGGTAACATATGAAATAGATAAGACGCTTATTTTACCTATAAAGGTATTGCTGAAATTAATTTGAACATAATAGGAAGTACCTGAAGATAGATTATTCAAATTGATACTAAATGTTGTATCATTGCATGTATAAGTACTATCCAAAATTAAAGTATTGCACACACCATGATAAATTGAAATTGTTGTAATTGTTACTGTATTGCTGTCTCCTCTATAAAAATTCAGGTTTTTTGTATTGCTATTAGCTGTAAATTTTGTCCAGCAAACATTCGAAGATGTTATACTAATGGTAGTGTCTTTTTTTAGCGAACTAAAAATACTATCTATTCTAATTGCTCTGCTGCATGTATCCTGTCCGTTTACTCTCATAGTTGTTAAAGCAAACAACAAAATTATGAATAAAAAAATGATTTTTTTCATTTTGATTAAATTTAATTTATAAT
>CAYRBL010000081.1:0-10743 GCA_964422385.1 uncultured Bacteroides sp. | reverse complement strand
TAATTCGTATTGTCCATATAAGCCTTAGGTGCAAGCTTACGTTTCTCTGGTTTTATTTTAGAAAAATCCTCTACAATCTCTACCTTTAACAATAATTTCTTTAAGGAATCATTTCCATCATTTGTCTGCACAAAAATAGTGTCGATGATATTACCATATTCATAACGAATAGCTGCATCATACTTAGCTACAATAAATCCTTCGGCGCCCGCTTCCAATTCAGCAGGATAACATTCCACTTTAAGATATTCAGGATTTTGATAAGAAGGTTCTAAAGTAACGGCTTTCCTAGATGTATTTACAACAAAAATAGTGTCTGCTTTCTTTTTTGTATTCAATATCTGACCCATCTTTAAAGTATGAGTCGAGAATTTAAGTTTGCCATCTAGGTATGTAAACATATCTGCTCTGGTCTTCTTTCGAGGAGTAACTTCGCCGCCAAAAGTAAGCGTTATCTCATTATTTACGCTTTCATTTGTGGTAATAATAATCCTATCTTTAAAATTCCCAACAACTCTGGTAGTAAAATTAAAAGTAAGCACCCCACCTTTTCCAGGAAGTATCCCTTTAGTTTTGTTCCAATTGGTAACAGTACAACCGTTATTCATTTTTATATCTACAATCTTAATTTCAGTAGTTCCCTTATTGGTAAAAATATAATTAATAACAGCAGGTAGTTTACTTTCGTCAATTTTGCCAATAATATTACTAGTGTTTGCAAATTTCAAATTGCTTTGTTGTGCTGTAATTACTGTCGTTAAAAACAGTATGAATACAATACTAAGTAGGATTCTTCTTGTCATCTTTTTGTTGTTTATATTAATTTTAATTTAAAAAATCATTTTCTGTACCTTTAAGCTTTCGATGTTTCTAAGTGCATTTTCAAGTTTAAGCATTTCCTCTTTATCGCCTAATAATTCGAGTAAAATAATGCCATCAGAGTTTTTATTGTCTTCATCAGCATCGTGAAGACCAATACGTGTTTTGATACTACACCCAAATTTAGTTAATATATCCTGTATCAAAACCACATCTTTTGTTCTATTGGTAATATGTATACCGAGTATTACAATTTCTTTCATAATAAAAATGTATTAATAATTAAACGACATTTTCTGAACTTCAAGTCCACCTATTTCTTTTAATTCGTTTTCAAAAGCATCCCATTCAGATGAATTACCAGTAAGATGAAGAATAATCATACCTACCCTACTACAAATAGATTCGGAAACTTCGTGAAATCCCATCCTCGATTTTATTAAAGGTGCATATTTTGTTAATACATCCTGAGTTTTGCCGGCTTCTTTTATCCTGTCAAATATAAGTAAGCCTAGAATTCTTGATTCTTTCATAATGGTTTTATTTAGAAATATAAATCACGTTCACCTTTTTTAATTCTGTCAATTCTATTTTTCATTTCATTAATAGTCTTTTCATCTTCTAACAAAAGAACATGTCTGTCAATTAATTCCCACCCCTTATCAGCAGTTGTTCCAGGAGCATAATCCGATAGATATTCAGCAAGTGTTAATATAGCATTTGGAGTGCAATATCTTTTGATAAAACCAGGAACTGAGAACTCCATAAAGTGCTCGCCAGTCCTCCCTTTACGATAACAAGCAGTACAAAATGAAGGGATATAATCTTTCTCAATAAGTTCCTCAATAATCTCATTCAACGAACGATTATCATTAATTGCAAACTGTTCACGATTCAAATCTTGTTCTTCATTTTGAGTATGCGAATAACTTCCTAATTCAAGTTTAGTTCCTCCATCAATTTGCGAAACTCCAAAACGAATAACTTCATCTCTGATGGCTGCACTTTCGCGAGCAGTTAATATCATACCGGTATAAGGAACAGCAAGTCTAAGGATAGCAACTAACTTTACAAAGTCTTCGTTGCTTACAATATATTTATCATTCATATCCAAAACAGAAGCACTCTGAATTCGAGGGAAAGAAATAGTATGAGGTCCTACATTATAACAAGCTTCCAAATGATTAGTATGTCGAACCAATGCCATCACTTCAAATCTCCAGTCGTATAAACCGAACAATGCTCCTATTCCTACATCATCCAAACCTGCTTCTTGTGCCCTGTCAAGAGATGTTAAACGATATTCATAATCTGCTTTTTTACCACCAAGATGATATGTTTTATAAGCTTCGGGATGATATGTTTCCTGAAAAACCTGATAAGTTCCAATCTTTGCATCTTTTACAATTCTGAAACCATCAATATCCAAAGGCGCAGCATTGATATTTACCCTGCGGATTTCACCATTCCCTTTCTTTACACCATAAACTATATTAACAGTATGGGCAATGTATTCTGGAGAATAGGCAGGATGCTCACCATAAACAAGTATCAATCTTTTCTGACCATTATCTTCTAATGCTTCTACTTCTTCTATCAGCTCCTGATCACTTAATGTTTTCCTGATTGCTTCTTTGTTTGAAGCTCTAAATCCACAGTATTTACAGTTGTTTGTGCATTTATTCCCTACATATAAAGGTGCAAACAATACAATACGATTCCCATAAACTTTCTCTTTTAAGTTACGTGCTCCTTGTTTTATCTCCTCTACTAATTCTGGGTCGGTAGTATTAATTAATACAGCAGTTTCTTCTAAAGTAAGTCTTTGTTTATTTAACGATTTCTCTATAATTTCTCTTACTCTTTCTTTTGTAGATATACTGTTGTTGATATGATTCCATATTTCTTCAGGATCAATAAATGGTTTCATTCGTTGATCTTTGATGCTGCATATTTCTGGTGTGAATTTCATTCTCGTAGTTTTATAAATGGTTATTTTTTGCTGACAAAATTACATAAAAAAAACTCACCTAGGTGAGTTTTTTTATAATAGTTTTAATAAGAAAAATAAAAGCTTAATTTTACCAATATTATTTATCCTGAATTGATTTATAAATTAGATGTATACCTAAAATTCCAACTCCAATTCTGATATAATTTCTTTTTTCTTATTTCTATTTTTTAATAAAAGAAGCTTCTCTAATTGTAATTCTGTCAAAGAAGGTTTATTCACTAATTGATATTTATACCAGAACTTCAAATAAAGCATTCTGCTGTCCTCTTCAGTTTCTGGAGGAAGCGCATTGTTATGAGTTAAGATATAGTTAGAAAGGTCTTCATAGTTTTGATCCCATTCTTCGTTCTTTACTACTTCACTATTTCTCCATTCAAAGTTTATCTCATTTAATTTATTGATTTGCTCCTCTGATAATTCTTCCTTATGTTCTCTTTGATAAGTACACCATTTATCAAGCACCGAATTCTTACGAATCTTTGGAATCTTTATTATATCAGTTGCATTTTCGTCCATAAAAGTAGTATAAACTAATAATTCTTTATACCATTTAGCTAGATTTTCTTCTTCCTCATTAGTCCAATAGAATTCTAATTCATCAAGCTTATCAATCTTGTCCTGAGATAATTTATTCTTAGTCTTTTTTTGAATCTGTATCCAATCGAACATTGGATTTGGTTCCTCATTAATGATTTCGTCTAACCAATTATCAGGAAAATCTGATTTTAATTCCTCCAATTTTAAATAGTTTTCTTCCCATTTATCAATCTTTGTTCTTTGTCTGGATTCAAGTACCCATGGAAAATCTATTTGTTGTAACTGAAATAAATGTTTTGGCGAAAGCCTTGCTTTATTTCTTCTTTGAGCATTACACCATGAATACATAGGGTTCGGATTGCCATTTATTGTTTCATTAAAATAATCTCTGGGATGCATACTTCTTAGCTTAATCAGTTTTCTGTAGGAAGATTGCCATTTGTAATCTATTTGAGTTTGGTTGATACCCATTATTTATTTTCTTAATTTGTTTAAATTTTTATTAATCCTAATTCTTTATACATTACCACTATTATGGTAAGTCCCGTTTTAATTCAGTTTGTAATTTAAAATAATTTGATAAAGGTACTGCTTTTTTTAATATAAACTATTAAAAAGATGTTTTTTTATATCTTTTTATGTAATTTCTTAAATAATTTTATACTTTATATTATTATACGTATGATAATTTAACTACATTAGTATATCCTTTCTCAAAGATTGGGATACTTCCAATATGTACTATTACATCACCGTCTTTGATATGTTCCTTTTCTTTCAAAAATTTTATTGAATGATTTATTGCATCGTTTATAGTTTCATAATCGTCGCAATAATAAGCCCTAACTCCCCATACTAACGACATCTTATGTAATAAGACTTTATTATTAGTAAACACAAAAATATCTGCTTCGGGGCGATGACTTGATATCTTTATTGCAGTATATCCCGTCAACGAAAAAGTAACTATTGCGGATGCTTTTGTTTGGTATGCCATCTTACTTGCATGATAACATATAGAATCTGGCAAAAACTCTAACTTTTCTTCTTGTGGAATATGTTCTCTGTTATAAGGGAAGCCATTGTTTTCTGTCCAATCTATTATTTGTTGCATACATCTAATGGTAAGTGCAGGGTATTTTCCAATGGATGTTTCAGCACTTAACATCAACGCATCTGCTCCATCAAGTACGGCATTGGCTACATCATTAGCTTCGGCACGTGTAGGACGAAAATTTGTAATCATACTTTCCATCATCTGGGTGGCTATAATAACAGGTTTAGAACGTGCGATACATTTATTAACGATAGATTTTTGTATTAATGGAACCTGATCAAATGAAATCTCAACACCCAGGTCGCCACGTGCAACCATAATAGCATTCGATTCTTCTATTATATTATCAATGTCGCGTAAGGCTTCAGGTTTTTCTATTTTAGCAATAACACCTGCTGTGCCGTTTCTTTTCTTTATTAAATTTTTCAATTCAATAACATTACTTGCCGATCTAACGAACGAAAGTGCAATCCAATCTACATTATTATCAATAGCAAATATTGCATTTAATTTGTCTTCTTCTGTCAAACTTGGTAATGAGATAGCAGTATTTGGAAGGTTAACTCCTTTGCGAGATGAAAGAATTCCACCATAGATTACCTTTGTAGTTACGGTGTCGTATTTATTAGTTTCAAGAACCTCTAATTTTACTTTTCCATCATCTATTAAAATTGCATCTCCAATTTCTACATCTTTAGCAAGAGCAGCATAGCTCATATAAAGTTTTTCTTTGGTGCCAAGGCAAGTTTCGGATACTATCTTTACAGTTTCTCCTTCTATTAATTCGATACTGTTGTTTTCAACTTCGCCTATCCTTAATTTAGGACCTTGCAAATCGGCTAAGATAGCTATATTAGTTCCTAATTCTTGATTAAGTTCGTTGATTAAATTTATTACATTTTGATGTTCAGTTCTGCTCGAATGAGAGAAGTTTAAACGGAATACATCTACTCCTTCTTCTATCATTTCAAATAGAACTTCCTTGGTAGCAGTTGCCGGTCCTATGGTGGCAATAATCTTTGTTTGTGATCGTACTTTTCGCATGTTTTTGAATGGTTTTTTATGGTTAATATCATTTCTGATAGTGCATGCAAAGGTAATACTTATTAAGCAATTTTAGTGCATAAAAGCATCATAAATTTTAATAATTTATTAAAATAAGAAATATAAAACCTATTTTAAGATGGAACTCTAATTAGATAGCGCTCTATTTAAGAATTTATTTAAAGGATACATCGCCTTAAATAATCCCATAAGATATTCGAAGAAATCTTCCTTTAAAATTTCTTCCATAGTAAGGTTTCGTAATGGTGTAAAGTTTTTAAACTTTAATAATTCGATATCCTTAAAGTCTTTAGGGAAATCTTTTGGTGCTGTTTTTAATTTCTCAGAATCTGTTAATTCTTTAAAATAGGAAATAAAAGTTTTATCAGTAATGATTTTCTTATATTCTTCAGCATTAAAATAAATTTCGTTTCTTATCAATTTTAATTTGTCGGCAGGTGGCATATATATTCCTCCTCCAGCAAAACATTGATCGGGATCGAGGTGTAGATAATAACCCGCACTGAAACTTTTTTTGCCTCCTTTTACAATAAATGCTCCGAAATTTGTTTTGTATGGCGACTTATCATTACTAAATCTTACATCCCTATTTATTCTGAACATACAATCCTTAGCACTTAAAAACTCAATATCTTTGTCGAAAGAATGTATTCCTTCTATCATTTTATTAATATATTCTTCTACTTCTTTTTTTACACCATCATACTTTTTTTTATTCGCATGAAACCAATCTCTTGTGTTGTTCTGTTTTAATTCTGTTAGAAACTCAAATATATTTTCTGAAAGCATGTTTTATTCTTTTTTATATTAATACTAAACTAAACAAACGATTTTAAAAAAAGGATAAAACTACATTAAATTATTAACAAAATTATTTATTGAATATTTTATCTCTTTGCTATTATATTTTTTTATTTGAAATGATAAAGTGGTATAACTATACTTAATATTAAATATATGTGAATGAATTAAATTAATATGGTATTGCATTGAAAATTGTAATTTATGTTAAAGAAGTTTTTATGCTGAGCAAAGCATATTTTTTTAATGTTTATAAAAATTATTAATTTAATAAATTATTTAAATATGAAAAAAATAATACTAATTACACTATTATTTACACTTCTGACTACAACTTTTTATGGTCAAGTAAAAGAAAAGGGTCTTTTTACGATCCAATTAGGCACCGGTTTTGGATTACCGGGACTTTCGGTTATTAATGATGGCGCATATAAAAGTGATGCCAGATACGATTTCAAAGTTCAACCTCTTTATTTTACCCTTGCTGGTACTGTTAGAGGAGAAAAGAAAAAACTTGAATTCGGCATAGAATTTGGCAGAACTTCTTACAAAAGTGATGTGACGCTTCTTAATAGAAGATATGAATGGGAATTGGGCTTTACTTTCTTTAATTTAGATGTAAAATATCTTTTGCCTTTACATTTTGATAAATTCGAACCGTATGCAAAGTTTGCTCTTGTTAATGCTATTTATACTATTAATAGTACTGAAACAGCAGATGTTAAAAATCCAAATAGCTTTGTAGATACTCAAAGTAGTTTTAATTACAAGCCTTATTACAATCTACAATTAGGGACTTATTATTCAATTACAAATCATCTTGGTGCTTATGGTGAAGTTGGTTTGGGGTTTAATCTTATTAAATTAGGTTTAGTTTACAAACTAATTGCTACTCCTGCACAATAATATTAATAGCTGTTTTATAAAAGAAAATAATTATAGTATTTTAATTTAATTCTTAATTTTTGTGCCTTATTAAAATAAAAAAGTCCGATAATATCTATCGGACTTTTTTTTAAATTATAGTTCTAACAAATCCCTATTCTTCCCCATCAAATAATAATGATAAACCTATTCTAAACCCAAATGATTTGTATTTTCCATTCTCGAATGAAGTGATGGCCTGTAGCTTTAGTACTTTTAAAATATTATCCAAACCATATCCTACTTCTACATAATTTGGAGATGAAGGTGTTTTTAAATAGTTAAAAATAAAATTTTCTCTAACGCCCAATAGATTTAACCACATATTTTGAGTAAGCAAAAACTTTCGGAAACTTAATTGCGAATTTACACCTATATATTTATCCATCGTACTATACTTATAATAATCGAGCAAATAAAAAGCAGACGATGGCGAAGCAGTTTGAAGTATCGTAAGATTGCCATCAAAATGTTTATAATCCATAAACGAATATGAGTTTCTTGTAAATGTATTTCCAATAAATATATTAAAATCAAAATCACGGCGTACCCCATGAAAACGATGTCGTATGCTTGCTTCTAAACGATGGTAATCTACTGAACTTCCGAATATATTTTTGAATCCTCCACTATAATTCAACTTAAGTGCAGGGTATGTTTCATCATCAACTTCTATTATTCCATTATGTCGATAATAGCTTACATTTGGTTTGTAAGTTAGAGTAATATCAGCCAAAGTAGCCTTATGTTGGGCAAAAGAAGTGTTGTTTGTTTCGATATTTACAGGCAAATTATCTGTGTATTCTTTTCCATCTTTCGATACCCAGGTTGTGGCTGAGGTATTGAACAATTCACTTCGCTTTTGCCATTCTAAACGCGCATTTAATTTAAGATTACTCAACAGCGGATAACTTAAATTAATGGCTGCATAATCCTTCTGAAAAAGCTTCATATAATTATCAACCCAATACAAACTCGACATCGTATTGATGAATGCTTCTATAGGTTCGTTACTATTGAACTGACTTATATAATGCCCACCTTCAGCACTTAAATATGCTTTTTGATTATATTTTAGAGTTGTGAATTCATACTTTAATTCCGTTTGATGGTAAAAATCTTTACTACTAAAACCATATCTCACGGTTTCGATAAGCGATAAATAGTTATCCCTTTTTTTACGATATCTTATCTCAATTGGCAAGTTTAAATTGAATCCTTCAACAGTATTAAAGTTGAAATGTGCCAATGGCGAAGGATATTTTAGTGTAAGTTTTTTATACAATCTAATGTCTTTTCCTAACAAAATACTTCCTAAAGTTTTTCCTAAGAAACCCGCAACTTTATCAGTTGTGTCGGCCTTACGGGCTTGATGTATACTATCTATACGTTTTGCAGGGCCTGTCTTTTTTTCGATTTCAGTAAGTGGAATTGGGCGTATAGAATCCCAATAAGTTTCCTTCTTTTTAAAGGCTGTAGTGTCGAAATTGATGCTATAATCAGACCTAAACTCGGGTTCGTCCTTCTTTTTTGCCGATTCTTTCTCTTTTTTCTCCATCTCTTTCATCGCCTTTTTCAAATCTTTTAAGGTGAACTTTTCGGTAGTTTCCGCGGCTGTTTTGGTAGTATCTTTAGGTTCATTTGTGGCACGCAATCGCTTTTCTTCTTTTAATGCTGCGGCGTATTCTTTTTCGGTTTTCTCGTCTATAACTATTAAATTCTTTTTATCAAGATTTGTGTTTAATTCAACTTGATAATCGCTTACAGTAGCCAAATATTTATAGGTTACTTTTACACCAAAGAACTTCCCTTTTACATCAAAATTATGACTAATTGGCATCCATATTTTGTCTTTTACCGGCGTATATATCTGCGAGATGTTGTACTTGAAACCCATCCTGAATATTTCGAGATTAAGACTGTGAATAGCCCATAAATCTTTTATAATATACACATATCCGGTGTACAAATCAGGGCCTTTGGAACGCGGAAACACTTTTATCTTGTAAATTTCGTACCCTTGGTCTGTAAAACTATTTTCGAGCTTAAATCTGTAAACTCCAAAAGTGCTTCCCGAAAACAAACTATTGGAATAAAAACTCCCCGTTATATAAGGATTAACTCCTCCCATTGCCGAATCACCTTCATTGGATCGTGCCGAAATTACCTTTTGTCGATAGGTATTAGGGTATTCATATTCAATATCGTTAAGCGATTCCGAAGTATTTACTTCCACCGTATCCAAGCCTTCTTTTTTGCCCATTGCGTATATTAATTTAGGCACATCTACCTTCATAAAACCCTTAATATATATGCGGGCCTTATAAGATTTTACAAGCATTGTATGGTATTTACTTTTGGCAACAACTTTGCGCATAATTGAGTATGCAGGGTCTTCGGATGAAGCATTGATATTGATTTCTTTTAAATTAAAAGATTGATTCATCATTTTTACATTCATTACAAGCATTTGATTGCTGATTGTAATCGTTTTTTTCTCGGTTTTAAAACCTAAAATCTGATAATTCAAATGATACTCTCCAGGTTTTAATCTTACTTCGTAATAGCCATCTTGGTTGGCAACTGTGCCTGAATGCAATTCGCTTATATATATAGTTGTATAGGGAAGTGGTTTGTCGTTTTGGTCTTTTATATATCCTTTAACTCCCGATTGGGCTATTAATATTAAAGGAAATAATAAGTAGAAAATGAGTATAAATTTTTTAAACATCTATATTAAATAAAATTTACTGATAGAACGTATGGCTTACTCAAATGTTACATATTTTCTTTTTTCTTTTCTTTATAAATAAAAAAAAGAGGATGTTTTGCAACGTCCTCTTTCAAAAAAAAAACAAAATTATGAAAAATTATTTTTATAATTTGATGCAAAAGTAATCTTTATTTTGGTATTAACAAAAAAAAAAGAGGCTGTTTCGCAACAGCCTCTACAATCACTTAATAAAGTTATGGATATTCAAACAAATTTGTATTATAGATTTCTTATTATATAATAAGGAGTGTATTTTAGTATTTTATTAAGCCATTTGAGCTCGAATACTGCGCATCGAAGCCATCTTTTGGTATTGCTGCATACATATCAGTACATTTTTCGAGGTCGATAGTGCTGTTTTTCTTATCCATATAAAAATAGATATAGGTATTTTTTTTATCTTTACATAGTTTATCTCCTATGTTTTTCAACGAAGTTTCGCTGCTATCGCTCACCAGACAGTAGATAATTTTGGTGATGCCAAATGATTTTTGTGAAATAATTTCATACGAACTTGTGTCTTTTTCGCTTTTGGTATTTGTGCAACTACTTATTATTGCAATTAAAATAACGAAGAAAAGGGGGATGAAATAATACGGTTTTTTGTTTCTCATTTGCATAGTTTTTTATTTATTAATATTGGATAAACCTACTAACAACAGGTACTATGATATATTTAGAAAAATAAACTCCAAGTATCAAACCAAGGCATTTAACATATATATAACATTTGTTTTCAGATAAAGTTTGAGA
>CAYRBL010000080.1:2469-10763 GCA_964422385.1 uncultured Bacteroides sp. | reverse complement strand
AATTATTTTGAAAGAAATTTGTTTTTATTACATAAAAAACATTTTAACTTAAGGTAATTTTGACAACTATTTAGAAACACAAATAGTGTTGAATTGTAGGATAGTTATGAAGATATAAACCAAAAGTGTATTATTTTGTTATAGTTTAACGTGTTTTTTCACAATATTAAAAATGGAGTCCAGAAACCATTTTAAAAACGGGGCGGTACTGAAAAGCCTTACGAGTAAGAAAAATAAATATTATAATAATGAAAAAATTAAGTATTCTCTTTATTAGCGTTATCATTTTAAGTGCACTTACTGTTCAATCTCAATCACTAGTAAATACTAAATGGTATATGACCTCTTTGTCGGTTTATCTAAGTTTTAGTGCCGACAAAGTATCTATGAGTAGCGATAATATTACATATAATGATATATCAACCTACAAAACTGTAGGAAGTAATTTTTATATCACAGATTTAGCAGCTTCTGGAGGTTGTGCAGTTACCGATACCGGCAAATATACCTTTGTTTTAACAACATCTACCCTAGCTTTTACTACAGTAGTTGACCCTTGTACAAGCAGAAATTCTGCTTTAGCAGCGGGTACTTTAACAAAAGTAATTGCATCAATTTTAGAAAACACTATTCCACAAGTAAACGTATATCCAAATCCATCAAAAGGTATGATTACAGTTGAATTGGATCCTACTAAAGTATCAGAAATAGTAATTTTAAATATAGTTGGAGAAACAATTTATAAACAAAAAATCACTAATTATAAAACCGAAATTGATTTAAGAAACATTTCAAAAGGTATATATTTTTTACAAACAGTATCAGGCAAAGCAATTGCAACAAAAAAGATTATAATTGAATAATCATATATTAAATACAATACAAAAAAGAGGCTGTCTTAATTAAAAGACAGCCTTTTTTTATTTAAGAATTAGATATAAATAATTACTTTTGTAAATAATAATATTAATAAAAAAAACATTATGATTATAGATAGCATCAACAACGCCAAGCTTTATACTAATATTAACGAAAACATAAATAAAGCTTTCGATTATATAAAAACTACAGACTTTACAAATGTAAAGCCTGGTATTTATGAAATAGAAGGCAAAAATGTGTATGCTTCTGTCGATTTTTATCATACCAAAGAAAAAACCGAAAGTTTACCCGAAGCGCATCAAAAATATGTTGACGTACAATATATAATAGAGGGATGCGAGTTGATAGGCTATGCCAATTTGCAGACACAGGAAATTGAAATTGCATATAATGATGAAAAAGATATTGCTTTTTATACGTGCGAAATGTCGTATGCCAAGATGGAAACGGGTATGTTTATGATCCTTTTCCCTACGGATTTGCATCAGCCATGCATACAAGAAAAGGATTCGATGCCTGTTAAAAAAGTTGTGGTAAAAATAAGAATATAGAAACTGAAACGGATTAGTCGAATATCGACTTTACAAAAACATAACCTTTGCCAAGTTTAGGTTTTATTCTGTCGAAAAAGTAGATGTAATCGTCCTTACGGCAAATCAAACCAACGTGAACTTGTTTTTTAATTACTAGTCCTAAACTTTCTATTTGTTCTGTAGTGTAAACTTCGCCTGGAATAAGTCGCTCGTCTGGTTTGTTCATTTTTATGTTTATTTAGGATGCAAAATTAATATTATTTCAAGTATTAAACAACAAAAACTTTTTATTATTGTGATTTAATAAGGGTTTTGTGTAAATATTTGTTAAAAAAACAACAATTTTAAGATAAAAAAGCCATTGCAAACATAAATGTTCACAATGGCCATATTGATTAAGTTGAATGATTTTTTAAATCTGAGGGCCTGCAGCCACTAATCGTTTTCCTTCTTCGTTATCAGTAAAACTATCAAAGTTTTTAATAAACTTCTCAGCCAAACTTATTGCAGCTTTATCCCATTCTTCAGGGTTCTGCCAACTGTTGCGAGGGTTTAAAAGTTCGCTTTTCACACCATTAACAGTTTTAGGAACCGATAAATTAAAGAATGGAAGTGTTTCGTATTCGCTATTCTCAATCGAACCATCAAGTATTGCATCAATAATAGCGCGAGTTGAAGGAATATCTATACGTTTGCCAACGCCATAAGAACCGCCTATCCACCCAGTGTTAACAAGGTATGCAGTTGAACCATGCTCTTCCATTTTACGAATTAATTCGCGTGCATAAACGGTAGGGTGCAGCAATAAAAACGCTTTACCATAGCACGACGAAAAAGTTGGAGTTGGTTCTGTAACGCCTCTTTCGGTACCTGCAACCTTAGCAGTATATCCGCTCAAAAACTGGTATTGTGTTTGATCCATCGATAGTTTAGAAACTGGAGGCAACACACCAAAAGCATCAGCAGTAAGGAAAATAACCTTCTTTGCATGTCCACCTTTCGAAACAGGTTTTACAATATTATTTATATGATAAATTGGATAAGAAACTCTTGTGTTTTCAGTTTTCGAACCATCAGCAAAAAGTATTTCACCAGTATTAGCATCGTAAACTACATTCTCTAATAAAGCATCTTTCTTTATAGAATTGTAAATATCAGGTTCGTTTTCTTTGCTAAGATTAATCGTTTTAGCATAGCAACCACCTTCGAAATTAAATACTCCATTATCGTCCCAACCGTGCTCATCGTCGCCAATTAACAAACGCTTAGGATCGGCAGATAAGGTAGTTTTTCCAGTACCCGACAAGCCAAAAAAGATAGCGGTATCGCCTTCTTTGCCCATATTAGCTGAACAATGCATTGATGCAACTCCTTTTAATGGTAAGAAGTAGTTCATCATCGAAAAGAAGCCTTTCTTAATTTCGCCACCATACCAAGTTCCGCCTACAACAGCTCTGCGTTGTTTAATATTAAAAACAGTATACACTTCAGAATTCATATTATATTCTTCCCATCTTTTGTTGGTAGTTCTGCAAGCATTCAACATCACAAAATCTGGAGTAAAATCTTTTAATTCTTCCTCTGTAGGGCGAATAAACATATTCTTAACAAAGTGAGCCATCCAAGCCACTTCGGTAATAACTCTAATCTTAAGACGGGTGTCAGGATTAGTACCTGCAAAACCATCTTGAACATAAATTCTTTTTCCGTTTAACTGATCAACAGAATTAGTATAAAGATAATTCCATACTTCTTCAGAGATAGGTTTATTATCAGAAGATTTTCTGGCAGGATTAGCCCACCAAACATTGTCTTTTGATTCATCCTCTTCTACAATATATTTATCTTTAGGAGAACGACCTGTAAAAATGCCTGTGTCAACAGAAACTGCACCAGTATTTGTTAAAAATCCTTTTTCGAAACCTTCTAACGAAGGATGTGTTTCGTGTTCATATAATTCGTCGTACGAAAGATTATAAAAAATTTCTTTCGGTTCAGTTAATCCGTATTCTTTCAATGCGGCTTTTAGAGAATCTATGTTATGTATCATTACAATTTTATTAGAATTTGTTTTTAAGTTTATAATTTAATAACAACAATCAAAAATAAGTTTAGGCATTAAAACTTAAAGAAAAAAAACAAGAGTAATAATAAAAGCAATGTCATCAATATGTTACATTGTAATATTTCTTATTTTATTAATGAGTTGTTTTAATTTTTTGCAAACTTAAATAAAAAAATCACATTTAAATTAAAAAAAATATCTTTTTTGGTTTTTGTGTCTATAAAAAGAGTAATTTTATCGAGTCAAAAATCTAATAATATTTGTTATGGAAAAAATTAAAATAACGCTTGAGAATATGGATAAAGTCTTCCCAGATGACTTTACTCCTGAGCAAATTGCAAAGGCAAAAACGCTATTCTTAAAAGAACTTTCAGAGAAAGCTCATACATTTTATGGTGGCAAAGTACAAACAGTTCCTAAAGCTCCGGTTATAGGGTTCAACTGGTTTAACGTATGGTATACTCCTGGTGTATCAAAGGTTTCTACTAATATTAGAGATAATAATGATACATCTTATGATTTATCAAATCGTGGAAACTTAGTAGCAGTTGTTAGTGATTCGACCCGTGTATTGGGCGATGGCGACTGTACTCCTTCAGGAGGATTAGGCGTAATGGAAGGCAAAGCTTTTCTTATGAAATACCTTGGAGGCGTAGATGCAGTAGCACTTTGCATAGATAGTAAAGATGAAACTGGAAAAAATAATCCAGATAAAATTATTGATTTTGTAAAGATGGTTCAGCATAGTTTTGGTGCTGTAAACCTAGAAGACATTTCGCAACCTAATTGCTTTAAAGTTTTAGATGTGTTGCGTGAAGAATGTGATATTCCTGTTTGGCACGACGATGCTCAGGGTACTGCTTGTGTAACTTTAGCAGGATTGATAAATGCATTGAAGCTTACAAACCGTAAGATAGAGGATGCTAAAATAGTATTGTATGGTGCAGGTGCATCAAATACTACTATTGCAAGATTAATTATTGCAGATGGTGCAAAACCAGAAAACGTAATTTTATTCGACTCAAGAGGCTCTTTAAATATAGACCGTAAGGATATTGAAGCCGACACTCGTTTTTATAGAAAATGGGAATTATGTTTAACAACAAACTCTCACAACTATAAAACTATGGAAGAAGCTATGACAGGTGCTGATGTGCTTATCTCTTTATCAACTCCAGGTCCTGATACCATTAAAAAGGAATGGATTTCATTGATGGCTCCTAAATCTATAGTGTTTGCGTGCGCTAATCCTGTTCCTGAAATTTATCCTTATGCAGCTAAAGAAGCAGGCGCATACATAGTGGCTACCGGTAGAGGCGATTTCCCTAATCAAGTGAACAATTCTATTGGTTTCCCTGGCATTTTAAAAGGTGCTTTGATGGTTAGAGCAAGTAAGATTACAGATAATATGGCAATAGCTGCTGCACATTCTTTAGCTGACTATGCCGAAAAAAGAGGTATAGATATAGATAATATTGTACCAACAATGGACGAAGCAGAAGTATTCCCACAGGAAGCTGCTGACGTAGCTATGCAAGCTATTAAAGATGGTGTTGCTCGTTTAATCATTACTAAAGAAGAAGCTTTTGCCAAAGCTAAAGAAGATATTCAATATTCAAGAGGCTTAACACAGAGATTGGTTGATGATGGCTATATTGCCGAACCTCCTCAACAAATGCTTGAAGACGCTTTGCAATGGGCGATCAAACAAGTTAGCTAAGCTATCTTAAATTATATAATAAAAAGACTGTTTATTCATTTAAACAGTCTTTTTTTTGTTTCAAATCAAACCTTGTAGTCCCAAAATGAAACATATTTCTAAACTGAGAATTAATTAAAATCTTATAATAATACTAATTTAAAACATTTTACAGATGTTGGCGTGAGAATTGATTATTAAATGGCATAACATTTTAATAATATTTTTACCATGAAAACAATATCAACATTAATAATCGCAGTTTTATTCTCAATAGTTCTTCATGCAAAGACTACAAACTATGAAGTTACCAAAGCGAACAGCGAAGGTTTTACTGTAACTATTGAATCGGTAACAGATAATATGGATAGCAGCTATACTATAGTATTGCGTGTAGCAAATAATGGTAAAAATTCGTTTTCGTGCAAAGAACTTGCCAATTTTTCGGTAGAAGCTATGCAAGGCAGCTTTACTAATGTTGGACTTAATGTTGTTGCCGGCCCTATCAGCTATGCATCTTACAGCGAAGGTCCGAACTTGGGTGTTGAGCCTTTCCAGGGTTTCAAATTTAATGGATTTAAGAATATAGGTAGAGATAAAGCAGGCAGTTTTAAGATTACTTATACTATTAATGGACCTTTGCAAAGCCAAAGAGTTTCGTGCAACACTGGTATGGATAGTTGGATTGTTAGATTTAATGCTAAGGATTTCGAAAACGTAATGCTTATTAACAAAAATAATAATGAAACTATTAGTAAAACTAATAAATCATTAGATACTATTTTTGAAATTAATAAAAAGAATACCAACAACAGCAAGCAAGATAAAAATCAATTTGATTTCTCAACAATAGGCACTGAAGCTTCAGCGGTAGAGAAAGTAATTTTTAACTAAGATGGTAATCCACCAATCCTTCCATAGGTGTACGGATTACTTTTCCTAGTTTTACATCCCATTTTGCAGCCACTTCTTTTAATATATCTATAAAATAAAAAGCAATAGAACCGGTAGCGTTTACAGGCAACTGATTGTAGCCCGTATAATGGCTTACCTGATACTTGAAGAACTTATCAAACGAATCTTTCATTAAATTTATAACATAAGGATGCGTAATATTTTTGCTCATAAAGTGAGTGAAAGAAGCGAGAAACCTATTTGGAAATGCTTCTTTATAAACTGCATTTAAAATCTGATCAAAACGATAGGGATACATCTCTTCGAACATTGTACGGATGTCATTTGGCATTTCGTTTCTTAAATAATCAGCTATTAACATCTTCCCAACATACACGCCCCCACCTTCGTCGCCAAACATGTAGCCAACTGACGAAACATTCTCAACAACCGCTTTGCCATCATACAAACAGGAATTGGAACCAGTGCCTAATATGCATGCAATCCCCTTTTCCCTGCCACACAACGAACGTGCCGCTCCATCCAAATCGTGTTCTACCTCAACTTTTGCATTTTTAAAGAACTCTTCGAGCGGAACCTGAATTATCATGTTCTTTTCGGGAGTTGAGCAGCCAGAGCCATAAAAATAAACCTCTTTTATTAGATGTGCATTTACAAAAGGCAAAAGATTTTTATCTAATTCCTCCTTAACTACAGCTTCGTTTACAAAATAAGGATTAAAACCTATGGTCTGAAAAAGCTTGGTTTCTTTGGCTTCGTTAATAACGCACCACTCGGTTTTGGTGGATCCACTATCGGCGATTAATATCATTGTGTTTTATTTTAAAAGTAAAATTATTTTGGGTGCAAAGATACATATTCCTACAATCACGGCGGCAATTGCTGTTATTAAAACTGCCGCCGCCGCACTATCTTTTATTATTCCTGCTTTTTTATTATATTCAGGAGAAATCATATCAACCAATCCCTCAATGGCTGTATTAAAAAGTTCGGCACTAAAAACAATTGCCATCATTATTATTATAGCAAGCCATTCCATCGAATTTATTTTTAAAAAAAAACCTGCAACAACTACCAATATTGCTATTAATAGATGTACTCTGAAGTTGCGTTGTGTTGAAAAAGCATGTTTGAGGCCTTTAAAAGCATACACAAAGCTCATCAGAAATTTATTTTTAATAGGATTTTCCGAAATATTCTTCTCCATTTTTATTTATAAAAAAGGATTGTTCATAGCTTCGTTGCCTATTGAAGTTGAAGGGCCATGACCGGGATACACAATATAGTTATCGCCCAAAGTAAAGAGTTTTGTTATGATGTTTTTCTTTAATAAATCATAATCTCCGGTAGGAAGATCGGTGCGACCGATGCTATCCTGAAACAAAACGTCGCCCGTAATTACGAATTCCTGCTTATGATTTACCAAACAAATGCTGCCATCGGCGTGGCCCGGTGTATACAAAATATCAATAACAGAATTGCCAAACTCAACTTTGTCGCCTTCATTTATAAAGCCACTAACCTTAGCCACAGCCGCCAAATTAAAACCATAAACGCCGGCTTGCATTATTGCTTTGTCCAAAAACACTTCGCCGGCTTTGTGCATAGTTATTCCTAAGTTGTAAGTTTTTTCAACAAAGGCGCTGCCCAACACATGATCGATGTGGCAATGTGTCATTAGCATCTTTACAGGTTTCAAGCCTTCGTTTTTTATATAATTTGCCAGTTCTTCGTCTTCAAATTTCTCGTAATTGGCAGGATCTACGATGACACATTCTTTAGTTTCGTCAAAAAGTATATAGGTATTTACCTGAAAAGCATTAAATGCAAATCTTTTTATTGTAATCATATTATTATTTAAAATTATTGTTTTATTAAGCTTAAAATCTCATTTATTTTGGTGTGTAAAAGTACTAAAATAATTGAAATTATTATAAAATATAAAAGAAATATATGCCAACTTTAAAATAAGTGTGCCATTTCTGGATCCAAAAATAGGAGAATTTAAAATAATTGTGGCATTGTGTGATCGCACAATAGGCGAATGAAAAAAAAGTGTGGCATTGTGTGATCGCACAATAGGCGAATGAAAAATAATTGTGTCATTGTGTGATCGCACAATAGGAGAATTTAAAATAAGTGTGGCATTTTCACATGTAAATTGTGTCGACTTTAAAATAAGTGTGCATATTTCACATGT
>CAYRBL010000080.1:0-2369 GCA_964422385.1 uncultured Bacteroides sp. | reverse complement strand
TCGACTTTAAAATAAGTGTGCATATTTCACATGTAAATTGTGTCGACTTTTTTTAAATTGTGCTAAATAGTGTACACAATTGTACCGACTTTTTTATAATTGTGATAAATAGTGTACACAATTGTATCGACTTATTTTCAATTGTGCTAAATAGTGTACACATTTGTGCCCACTTTTTTATAATTGTGTCTTTTTTTTATAAAGAAAAGAAAGAATTTAGACTCGTTAAAAGGAAGCTGCTACTCCATCCCCTTCGCCTCGTTCCAATACACATCCATTTCGGCAAGCGTCATGTCGTGCAAGCTTTTTCCCATCTTAATTGTTTTTTCCTCCAGGTACTTAAAGCGTTTTATAAACTTCCGATTAGTCTTTTCCAAGGCATCTTCAGGATTTACATTAATGAATCGAGCATAATTTATCAAAGAAAACAAAACATCCCCAAACTCAGCTTCCACCTTTTCGTGCTCAGCATTATTTATCACCTCATCATTCAGCTCATCAAGCTCTTCCCTTACTTTTTCCCACACCTGATGCGAATGCTCCCAGTCAAAACCCACTCCTTTTACCTTATCTTGTATGCGATATGCCTTAATCATTGCCGGCAACGAATTAGGCACGCCCTCCAACACCGAATTTCTGCCTTCGTCAAGCTTTATTTGCTCCCAATTGTTGGCCACATCGTTCGCATTCTCAACCTTTACATCACCGTATATGTGAGGATGTCGATTTATAAGCTTCTTCGAGATGCCCTCCAACACATCTTTTATATCAAAAGCACCCGTTTCGGAAGCTATTTTAGAATAAAAAACAATATGCAACATCAAATCTCCAAGTTCCTTCTTCACTTCGTCCAAATCCTTCTCGATAATGGCATCCGAAAGCTCATAAGTTTCTTCTATGGTAAGATATCGCAAACTATCTATCGTCTGTTTTTTATCCCATGGACAATTAGCCCTCAGCGTATCCATAATAGTTAGCAGTTCGTCGAATGCTTTTAATTTGTCAGTCATTATTTGTATTTATAGTATTAATTATAGTTTCGATATTTTGATTATTCATACATTTGAAATGCCCTTTCGGACACTTTTCGTAGCCAATTTTGCTGCATGGCCTACATTTAAGTCCTTCTACCTGCAAAATTATAGCTTTTTTTTCTTCGCCTTTCGGCAAATACGGATACATTCCAAATTCGGGAACAGTGTTGCCCCACAATGAAATGATTTCTTTTTTAAAAGCCGAAGCAATGTGCATCAAACCGGTGTCTCCCGTAATAACCTTTGCTGCTTGCGCAATAATCGAAGCCGATTGGTTGAGATTATACGTTCCGCAAGCATTAATTATATTCTTATTTTTAGATTTATTCAACACCAATTCCGTTTTATCGAAGTCTTCTTTGCCACCCAGCAATAGGATGGGTGTGCTTATCCTATCGCAAATAGAAATAAGGATGTTTTCGGGAATCTGTTTGGTAGTATGTTTTCCACCAGTAACAATAGCGATATAACCTTTGCCAAATATTTCGGGAAAAGCACTAATGTCGACCTTATCTTTAGCATCAATAAAATAATCCAGCCCCAGATTATCATTCACAACGCCCAAACTTTTGACAGCCCCAAAATACCTGTCAACAATATGGACTTTTGGCATAATATTCCTTAACTTTAAGTTCACAAATAGCCATTTTTCTAAATTAAGCTTCTGAAAAGAAAAAGAAGGAACGCGCAATCTTTTCTTTACAATTTGTGTTCTTATATTTTTATGAAGGTCTATTATATAATCGAAGTGCTCGTTTTTTAAAACATTAATAATATCATTAAAATTGTCATCCAAACTGTGTACTTTACTAATGTATGGATTATTTATAAGGATATTTGAAAACGATTTTTTGGTAAAATAATGTATTTCCACGTCCTGTATTTGATGTTTAATGCATCTTATAACAGGCGTAGTTAGTACGATATCGCCAATTGAACTGAATCTTATAATAAGGACTTTTTTCAAACTAATTTTTTTCTACAAAATTATGAAATAATTAGAATAAATAACTACTTTTGCAATATGATACTCACAGATACCCATTCACATTTATATCTCGACGAATTTGCAGCTGATATCCATCAGGTTGTTAAGAATTCTTTTGACAAAGATGTTAAATATATTTTAATGCCCAACATCGATAGCAGCACAATTGACAAAATGAATGCGCTGTGCAAACAATATCCTGAGAATATTTTCCCGATGATAGGCTTGCATCCCACATCAGTTAACGAAGGCTACCATAAAGAGCTTCAGCGTGTGCTAAAGGAATTGGAGACTTCAAAATATTATGCTGTGGGCGAAATAGGAATCGATTTATATTGGGATAAAAC
>CAYRBL010000079.1:7710-10804 GCA_964422385.1 uncultured Bacteroides sp. | reverse complement strand
TTTTTTTTGTCTTAATATGAAAAATTAATAAAACGAAACTGAATAAATTTAAATAAAAACTATAATACTTTTATAATATAAAGTATTTAATAAAATAAGAACAATTAATTTAATAAAAAAATAACAAAATCTGATATGAAAAAAATAGTTTTTTTTACCGCATTAATGACATTGCTAATATCAAGTCCATTTTTATCAAAAAGCTTTGGTCAAATTGAATCATGGAAGAACAGAAATTGGCAACCTTTAGCATCAGGAGAAGGCATTGAATATTATTACAAATACGATGAATGTGATGATGCTAAAACTGGTGATAAAATTGAAGAAATTATTATTAAAGTAACGAATACTACTAATAAAAATCTTCAAATTTCATGGGATCTAGAAAAATGGTATAACGAAACTTGCTTTGGATGTAAAGAAAGTGATACTGACAACCACTTCACCATCACATTAAAAGCTGGCGAATCAGTAAATGGAAGTTGCGAAACAAGAGTAAGCCGAAAAGATTTAGTTATTTTCTCAATGTATTTAAACAGAGAGAATCCTACTGTATTTACAAAATGTAATATTAAAAATATTACAGTAAAAAGTCTTTAATATGTTATCAAATTATATTTTCAAATATTAAAAACAAATTATATGCTAATAAAAATATTAAAAAAGAATTTTCTAATTTCTTTGCTTACATTGTTTATATCATTTACTGGTATGAATATAAATGCTCAGATAATAATAGAATCTAAATGTCCTAACTCTGATTTTGCGCTAAGGGATTTCACAGGTTGGACAGGATGCTATTGTAAAACTTCTGCAAGTTCTTGTTATACATCTGTTCAAAATGGTTCTTCACTTACATCTTGTGCACCAATAACTCCATCACCTACTATTAACTGTGGTACACCTGGCTTTTGGACTGTTTCTACACCATCCCAACCTTCATTACATACGATAATTACACCACAAAACACAAGTTATGTGAACACTTCTAGTCCATCTGGGACTGGACTTTACGACTCATTAACTAATTATGGGTTAAGAAAAATACCTGCTGGAGTTAATCAAGTTGTACGTTTGAATAGTTGGATGTATAATTATCAAACCAGTCAGTTGATATATGACATATTAGTAGATACAAATGTATCTGGTCTTTTTGTTTATAGCTATGCAGCTGTTTTGGAAAACCCATTACATGGATGTTCCGATCAACCTTACTTCCAGATTAGATTACTTAACTCTTCAGGAACACCTATACCTAGTACTTGCGGATCTTTTACATACGTTGCGGGTACTCCTGGAGCTTTTATTCATAATATATCTGCTTTATCTCATACAATTTGTTGGTTCGATTGGCAAACTGTTGGTTTAAACTTAAAACCATATCATGGACAAAACATAAAGGTGCAATTTATTGCTGCTGATTGTGGTCAGGGAGGTCATTTTGGATATGCATATTTCTATGCTTTCTGTTTCCCTAGAACTATTAGTATTAATTATTGCCCTGGAAGCCTAACAGCTGACTTGGTAGCTCCCGATGGTTTTAGATACAAATGGTTACCTGCTTACAATCCTTCTGGTACTACTCAGATATATTCAGGAGGAGATACCACTCAAACTTTACATATAGTAGGTCCTCAGGATAGTACTGTTTACCGTGTTGTTATTTCTTCTTTATTCAATAGTGCATGTACTGATACTTTAAAAACTATTTTAGTACCAAATCTTGTATATTCTAATTTCTCTTTTAACAATGCGTGTGTAAATGTTCCAGTTGATTTCATGCATACTACTACTTCCAATACACCTATATATAGTTGGTTTTGGGATTTTGGAGTACCAGGATCTGCTGGAAACCACATGAACATGGGTGGCGATCAAAGCCCTGTAAGTCATACGTACACTACTCCTGGCAATTATACTGTAACTCTTATCGATACTCTAAGAAATGGTTGTCCTGACACTATGACTAAAGTTGTACATGTTTACCCTAACCCAACTGTATCTGTTAATAGTGATTCTATTTGCCCTGGTGATTCTGCTACACTTACAGCTCAAGGTGCATTTACTTACAATTGGAATGATGGTTACACAGGAAATCCTCATAAAGTTTCTCCTACTGCTGATCAGGATTATACTGTTATAGGAACAAGTAACAATGGCTGCCAAGACTCTGCTTTTGCAACAGTCAGACTGTACCCTGCCCCTCAAGTCTCCTTCACGGCGGATACTATAGATGGCTGTGAACCGATAACTACGCACTTTCAGAATTTTACTGATCCACCTAACTGTACTTATTTATGGAATTTTGGTGATAACACTACATCTACTCTACAAGACCCTACTCATACGTTCCATGCAGGTATCTATTCTATAACACTTACTGCTATAACTGCTAATAATTGTAAAGCGGTTTCTGTATCTCCAAATCTTATCAATTGCTATTTCCAACCTCAAGCTGATTTCTCTTGGACTCCAAATTTAGGACTTATTGGCTTCCCTGTTAACTTTACTAATCTAACAAATCCAACTAATAGTGGATATCAATACAACTGGACTTTTGGCGATAACACAGGTGGTACTACTAAAGATATTTCTCATATCTATTCTACTAATGGATTCTATAATGTTACTTTGGTAAGTATTAGTGATTTTAACTGTATTGATACTGCTCGTTATACTATCGAAATTAAAAACGACTCTTTGACTTTCCCTAATATTATCACACCAAATAATGATGGATTTAACGACTGTTTTGTGATAAAAGGATTGCTCGAAAACAATGCGTATCCTGATAATGTACTTATCGTTTACAATCGTTGGGGTAAAAAAGTATATGAAAGCAATAACTATAAAAATGATTTTAATGGCGCTGGATTAGCTGAAGGTGTATACTATTATGTATTCAAAGCTAGAAGTGTATTAAAAGAATTAGAACACAAAGGCAGTCTTGAGATACTGCGTTAACAAGCTTATTTATATTCTTAAATATATTAAAAAGGCTGTCATTATTTGACAGCCTTTTTTTTTATTTCTAACATAAAAACATTTACCATTATTCCTAAAATTATTATTAATGCCTTTGCTTATCAAAAAA
>CAYRBL010000079.1:0-7610 GCA_964422385.1 uncultured Bacteroides sp. | reverse complement strand
AACAAGACTTTGTACCGTAGAAGGTAGACTTACTCTGGTAGTAAGTCTACCTTCTACGGTACTAAGTCTACCTTCTGGGGGAATAAGTCTACTTTCTAAGGTAGTTAGTCTTGTTACTATGTGAATCATTCTTGTTACTGCCGTAGAAAGTCTTGTTAGTACGTCTGTCAGTCTTGTTACTTCAACAGTAAGTCTTGTTGGTATCCAAAAAGGTCTTCTTATGATATTATTACATTAAATGTGTGTTTTTATCATTAAAAAGAGTAATTTTGTATTTTTAAATAATCATACTATTATTTTAAATACAATTATAACTTTTAAAAAAAAGAATAAACAATTAAAAAATTGATAGGGTTTAATAAATAAGAGAATTTGAACTTCAATTAAATCAATATGTTTTGTTAAAATAAATATAACCATTATGAAAAGCATAAAACCACTAATATTACTTCTTATTATACTAGTATTATTAACAGAAAGGCCTTTAAAAGCTGCTAACTATAGCAATTTAAAAGCATCTAAAGATAATTTAAATACAAAGGCTTCAACAGCTACCAATCCAATTTTAATTTACAACTTATCAGTAGGAACAACAGCAAGTGGCGATTCATTAGGAACTATTTGCCTATCATGGCTTCAATCGGGAGTTACATATCAATTATTTAAAGATGGTATTGCTTATGGCAGTCCTGTAATTATACCAGCCTGTCCTTCAAATTTGCCTTGCCCTCCACCTATTATTCACGGTACTTCAGGATGTCCGGTTAGCTGGAAAAACTTAGCAGGGGGCACCTATACAGTTCAAGCGTTTAATGGCGTTAATTATGCTTGGATGAATGGTAGTATAGTTTTTATAAGTGTTATTAATATTGGCGGAAGCGGAAATTACTGTACAGGAAATACTGATCCAATAGTTACTATAAATAATTCGCAAATTGGAGTCAATTATCAATTATTAAAAGGAGGTGCTCCAACAGGAATTCTAAAAACTGGGAACGGCTCTTCAATTCATTGGAATAATACTTTAGACATTCTTACAAGTGGCACATATACAGTTCAAGCTCAGTCAGGATCTACTACAAAATTAATGAATGGAAGTGCTGTTGTCGCCATCAACCCTACACCAAATACACCTACAATTTCGGTACATGATAGCTGTGGTTATTCATCATTAACAACCACATCAAACGGAGGCATACTTTGGAATACCGGAGCTAATACTTCTTCTATAAAAGTAAATACTGCAGGCACCTACTCGGTATCACAAACATTAAATGGATGTACAAGTGCTGATGGGATTGCAATAGCTAACCCAACAATTGCTGTAAAACAACATATTAATATTATTGCAAATGCTAACCCTGTTATGGTTGGAAATCCAGTAACAATTACAGCTACTGTTAATAATTCTTCCACCAACGACAATTATTATTGGTATGTTAATGGTGTGTTGAAAAACTCTATTTTATCAAATACTTATAGTTACAATCCCTCTAATAACGATGCTGTAAAATGTATAATTACCCCTACTGGCTGTTTCATTGGCGACACTTCCAGTCAACTTACTATACATATTAATACAACAAAAAAACTTAAAGTTAAACTAATGCTTTGGGGTTTATATATTGGCTTTGGAGAAATGAATCAAACATCAGAATTTGATACAAACATTTACGATATTGTTCCAAAATTTGCCTACCCAAAAGTTGATACTTTAAGTGTAGTAATATTAGGCACGAGTGCTACAAACTATGCTGTTATAGCTGAATTTAATGGTGTAAATCTGGGAAATAATGGTAGTTTGGATGATTTAATTTTGCCTGCAACTATTACAGGCTCCAATTATATTGTAATAAACCATCGGAATAGTATTGAAACCTGGAGCGACTCGGTTAGTTTTGCTGATACTGTTATTTATTACGATTTCTACAGCCACGTACTTTCTTCAGAGTTTCCTGGAAACATGTATTTAGAATCTATTAATGGCACTTTTGTTGGTAGTTATATTTGGTCGGGAGATGTTATAAAAGATGGCACTGTAAATATTTTCGACCTATCAGAAGTATTTGATCTTTTAAATGATCCAAATTCGCCGATAGGTTATTCAATTGACGATTTGAATGGTGATAGTGTTATTAATATCTATGATTTGTCTATCGTTTTTGATAATCTAAATCTAGGAGCTACAGCATTAACCCCATTTACATTAAAAAAATAGATCGTAAAACTATCATTTAAAATAACAGTTAGCAGAAACTATTCACTATCGTTTTGAGAAGAAACCAACTCTTTAAAACGTTTGCCGCGTTCTTCAAAATTCTTGAACTCATCATAACTTGCTGCTGCCGGCGAAAGTAAACATATCATACCTTTACAAGTAACAAGCACAGCACGTTCAACAGCTTCATCAAAGTTTTTTGCAACAATATATTTCTGTCTTTTATTTTTTGATTTATCAATTAAAGAATAAATTCTACAGCCTGCTTCACCAATAAAAATAAGATGTCCGACCAATGTAGTAGTTAAAAATTTGGCAAATTCACTATAATCAATCCCCCTATCGAAACCACCAATCAATAGCGTATTTACTCTCGAGAGCGACTTCACTGCTTCCATAGTGGCCTCAGGAATAGTGGCAATAGAGTCGTTATAATATTCCACATCATTAAATACACCTACAAATTCAAGACGATGTTCTAGTCCTTTAAAAGTATTAATTCCATCAACAATAAGTTCATTTTTAACCCCAATAATCTTACAAACATTAATTGCAGCCATAATATTTAACAAATTATGATTACCAACCAAATGCCTTGGATTAGATATATCGTATATTTTTGAATATTTAGTCCCATTGTCAAAACAGATATGATTATCTTTAATAAATGTTCCTAAAGAAACCTCTTGTTTTAACGAAAAATGATAAATATGGCTATTAATAGTATTTGTGGCCAGTATATTCTGTAAAGTTTCGTTATCTATGTTATTAATAAAATAATCATCCTTTTGCTGATGAAAAGCAATATTACATTTTGCTAACTGGTAATCTATATAGCTATGGTAATGATCTAAATGTTCCTGATAAAGGTTTAATAAAATAGAAATATGAGGAGCAACAGTTATGTTTTCGAGTTGATGTGACGAAAGTTCGAAAACAATAATCGTTTCATCATTTATATCTATCAGTTGATCGAAAGGAGGGAATCCGATATTGCCAACTAACAGAACATTATTAGGTTTATGTTTTTTAAGGATGTGATAAATCAGACTTGTGGTAGTACTTTTGCCTTTGGTGCCGGTGATGCCAATTACCTGTTTGGAATACATCCTCAGGAACAAATCTGTTTGAGAACTTATCTTAGATTTATCTGGCAAAGGTTCTTTGAAATCGAGGACAGAAATACCTGGAGTTTTTATAATAATATCGAAATCATTTAGGTTATAAAGATAATTTACTCCCAAATTAAACTTTAAGTCGGTGTCGGTTCCAAAAGAAACCTTATCTAAAAGATTAGGATCTTTGTCAGCAATTGTAAATAATTGCTCAGGATATTGCTTGCGTAGGAAGTTATATGTAGACTTTCCCTCTTTGCCAAAACCAAGAATTAGCACCTTTTTATCAACAATAATATCATCCAAAACCTTATTATGAACAGGCAAAAACTGCTTTAAAATAACAGAAAAGAAAGCATCAGTTAAAAAATGTTCCGCATTGATTTCACCTAAAATAGCAGGAACATTAAGTTTGCTGTAATCATTATACAGAGTAGTATCGGCATAATACTTTAACAGAAATGGCAACTCCTCCCCTTTTCTTTTATCAATAATAATTCTTAGGGCAAGATTAACTTCGTCGACAGTACCTACACACTCAAATGGTTTGACAGCAGCAATACCTGTTAACTCTTCAAAATATGCCAACATATTCTTATCATCAAACATATCTTTACCAAAAATCTTAATCATAACATCCTTATCAATATAAGGTGAAAGGATAATATATGCAAACATACATTTAGGGCAAACGCCACACCAAACATCGGCCTTACTGCCTGCATTACAACTCTTGAACTTATAAAAATACTTTGGGTGAGTAGCAAACAATTTAGCAATTTGGAGTTCGCTTAGAGGTCTTAAAAAACTAAAATAATTAAAACTATCAGAAATATTATTCGAAACATATTGACGGAAGTCGGCTTCAAATTCAAACGATTTTGAGTATTGATGATTAACATTTGTGTTTTCAACAGTAGCTTCATTTGCACTTGACTCATTCGACAAAGCAATATGTTTCTTACCAGTAATAGTTGCAGCCAGCAAAGTAACAAAAGCCAACATCGCCGAAAAAGGAGTATGACCATTGAGGAAACCATCTTCGTTTAGTTTGATAAGCATAGGATCGATGGTACGATTTATTTCTATCAATTCACTCCTATTATATCCACCAATAGCTGCTGTTTCGAGCGTTGCACCACGTGGATTAAGAATTAGAGGAATATTATTTTGATGCGTTTCTTTTAATAATTCTAAAGTTACAACAGAATCCTTACCACCACCTATCGGGATAATTACTGAATCGTCTAAATCGACATTTATTTTATTTAAAATTGAATTAGAATCAACAACTATCTCCATAAAGTCGTCTTGTGTTGCCTTTATAGAGTTTAAATAAAAGAATTCACCAAGACCATTGTAATACAACTTTTGCCAAAAAGCAATCTGATCTGTAGTAAGAGAATGAGGTTTGATAATAACCTTAGGGGCACAAGCAGCTTTCCAATAGCTAATAAGCTCAACCATTCCGATATTAAAAATGATGTTATCCAACAAGTCTTCGGAGATGGAATTGAAGTTATAAAAACTACGTTTGGGAATCGTTAAAGTAGGCTTGAAGGTAAATTTATCAGCTAAATTAAAATAAAACTGAATAAAAATCGTTTCTTCTTTGTTTATATAATGATAACTTTCATAAACAAAAAAAGGATATAGTTCTCTTAGCTCTTTATATACAATTGAATTATCAGATAGATTCATTTTACGGTATAAAATTTGTATTCTTAAATTGAAAACAATACAAAAGTACTAAAATAACTAATATAAATAAGAAAAAACTACAATTATGACTGACATTAATAAAATACTAGATATAAAACCAAGCAATGTAAAGCCTTCGCAAGGGAAAGTTTTGATTTCTGAACCTTTTATGTACGATTACTACTTCAAAAGATCAGTTATTCTATTAGCTGAACATTCTGAAGAAGGTTCATTTGGTATTGTTTTAAATAAATTGCTCCATTCAAAATTGAATGATATTGTTACAGGTTTCCCTGTGTTTGATGCTGAGCTTTACGTAGGTGGTCCAGTTAGTACCGACAAATTATTTTACATACATAAATACGGAGATATTATCCCTGACAGTACTGAAATCATCGACGGTTACTATTGGGGAGGCGATATAGAAGCAGTAAAAGAATTAATTTCGGTTAATAAGATTACAACTGATGATATTCGTTTTTTTGTTGGCTATTCAGGCTGGACTCCCAATCAATTAGAAGAAGAGCTTGAGAAAAATTCTTGGGTTGTTACCAGAGCAAATGTAAAAGATGCTTTGAAAACAAAACCTGAAAGATTATGGAATAATCTTGTACTAAGTCTTGGTGATGACTATGCACATTGGGTAAACTTCCCTATTGATCCAAACTTGAATTAAGCTATTATAAAAGGATTTTATTATTCTAAAGATTTTAAGATTCTAGTGCAAGCCTCCTTTATTTCATCATTAATTATAGTTAATGGAGGCACTATCGAAAGGCTATTATGATTGTATAAAAACCAATAGGTAATAATCCCATTATTCATACAACTTTCCACAAGCATTTCTATATTAGAAGCGTCCTTTAACTCTATTGCCATAAACAAGCCTACATTACGTATCTCTTTAATATTAGGATGCACTTGTAAATAATCTTTAAACAACTTAGCTTTTGCATCAACATCAGCCATTATATTTTCATTGATTAACACCTCAAGAGCAGCCAACGAAGCAGCACAAGAAACAGGATGCCCGCCAAATGTTGTAGCATGACCTAGCAAAGGATGTCCATCATTCAAAGAATCCATTATTATATTTGAAGAAATAAACGCACCAATAGGCATTCCTCCTCCCATACTTTTTGCAATACACAATACATCAGGAATTATACTATAATGTTTGAAGGCAAACAACTCTCCTGTTCTGCCAAAACCTGTTTGTATTTCATCAAAAATTAAAAGCGTTCCTGTCTCAGTACATTTATTTCTTAGTTTTAAAAGAAAATCTTTATTTGGTAAACGAATACCCGAACCTGCCTGAATAACTTCGGTAACTACACAACTGGTTTTATCTGTTATTTCATCAAGGACATCAATATTATTAAACTCCAGTATTTTTACATCTGGAATCAAAGGACGAAAAACTTGTTTGTAAGCTTCATCACCTAATATACTAACAGCTCCCAATGTACTACCGTGATATCCACCTTTGAAAGCAATAATCTCAGAACGTTTATTATATTTTCTTGCAAGTTTAAGAGCACCTTCAATGGCTTCGCTGCCTGAATTTACAAAGAAAGTCATGTTTAAATTGTCAGGTAATAAATCTGCAAGTCTCTTGGCTAACTTTACTTGAGGACTTTCGGCAAATTCTCCATAAACCATTACATGCAAATATTGATCGACCTGCTCTTTTATAGCCTTTATGACTTCAGGATGCCTGTGGCCTATATTACTTACAGCAATCCCCGACATCATATCCATATATTCTTTACCTGCTTTATCCCACACATAAATACCTTCAGCTTTTGCAACATCGATTACGAAAGCATCAAAAGTTGAAGTTTGAGCAATATATTTTTTAAAAAGTTCTTTATTTGTTTGCATAAATATTATTTCAATAAGATTAAGACACTATTTTCTGTAAGCTTGCAAAGCTATTATATAAAAATAAGACAGCAAAATTACTAAAATTAAAGCGAACTCAATACCCTTTACTTATTAATTAAAATATTAAAAGTATAATAAACAACATAATTACCTTATTAGTTGTGCTATTTTTAATATAAAAGTTATTAATACCTGCCTGTTGATAATTAATCTTTAAATGTTAATAACTACGCTAAGTAATTGAGTAATTTTACAAAAAATCACATATTATACAATGAGAAAAGTTAAACTGTTAATTCTAATACTAACATTATTTAGTTCGACCTTATTGAACGCTCAAAAAACAGCTATATATAAGAACCCTGACGCAAGATACAGGGACGCTGTTGAACTTTTTAGTAAAGAAAAGTATGGAGCGGCCCGAGAGTTGTTTAATGAGGTAATAAAAGAACTTAAGGATCCAAAGTCGGTAATTATAGCGGATGCTGCTTATTATGCAGCTGTTTGCTCTATCGAATTATTTAATAAAGATGCAGAGTTTGAACTCGCAAACTTTATTAATGAATATCCTGAAAACACTAAAATAAACCAAGCTTGGTTTAAATTGGGTTGTTATCAGTTTTCAACTGAAAAGCAAAAACAAGCTATAGTATCGTTCGACAATGTAGATACTTATGAGCTTAACCCTG
>CAYRBL010000078.1:6017-10893 GCA_964422385.1 uncultured Bacteroides sp. | reverse complement strand
AAATCTTTTAAAAGAAAGGGCATAAAAATTATTTTGCTTTTTTTTGTTAAAATTTGTGTGTAAGAAAGGATTGTTTCGTACATTTGTTAACTCAAATTTATAGTAAAATTTAGTATAAACAATACTTAAAACTAAAATAATATGCACGTAGCTATAGCAGGAAATATTGGTTCTGGAAAAACAACTCTTACAGGTTTGTTAGCTAAACAGTACAAATGGACAGCACATTACGAAGATGTGGATACCAATCCTTATTTGCAAAGTTTTTATGAAGATATGCGTCGTTGGTCATTCAATCTTCAAATTTATTTTTTAAACAGTAGGTTCCGTCAGGTTGTAGATATTCGAAAAAAAGGAAAATCTGTTATTCAAGACCGAACTATTTATGAAGATGCTTTTATTTTTGCACCCAATTTACATGATATGGGCTTGATGACAACCCGCGATTTCGAAAATTATTCTTCCTTATTCGAGTTAATGGCCTCCTTCATTCAGCCTCCTGATTTATTAATTTATTTAAAAGCAAGTGTGCCTACTTTGGTAAATCAAATTCAAAAAAGAGGTAGAGAATATGAAAATTCAATAAGATTAGACTATTTGAAAAGTCTAAACGAAAGATACGATACCTGGATTGACTCCTATAAAGAAGGAAAATTATTGGTAATAGATGTAGATAACTTAAACTTTTCTGACAATCCAGAAGATTTAGGTTTTGTAATTGAAAAAATAAATGCAGAAATAAACGGTCTGTTTTAATAAAAAATAAATGAAAATAATCGGAATTATTCCATCACGTTTTGCGTCTTCACGTTTCCCAGGGAAACCACTTATTGAAATAGGTGGCAAAAGCATGATTCAACTTGTGTACGAACAATGTTTGAAATGCGAATTGTTGACAGAAACCTACGTTGCCACTGATGATAATAGGATTTTTAAGCATGTAAAAGAATTTGGTGGAAATGTTGTAATGACTTCTTCTTTACATACAAGTGGTACCGAAAGATGTTTCGAAGTACTTGCAAATATTGAGTCAGACGAAGACGATATTATCATAAATATACAGGGTGACGAGCCTTTTATAAACCCAGAACAAATAGAGCATTTAATAAAATGTTTTGATGATTCGAATGTTGTAATAGCTACTTTGATTAAAAAAATTATCCTTACGGAAGAATTACTGAACCCAAATGTAGTAAAAGTTGTTAAGAATTTTATGAATGAAGCAATTTATTTCAGTCGTTCACCAATACCATTTGTTAGAGGATTGGAGGAAAAAGAATGGTTAACAAAAACTAATTTTTATAAACATATAGGTATTTATGGGTATAAACATTCGGTTTTGGAACGAATAGTTAATCTTTCGGCAGGAGAATTAGAAAAAGCAGAATCTTTAGAACAACTTAGATGGCTTGAGAGTGGTTTTAAAATAAAAATAAAAGAAACCGACCAAGAGAATTTTGCAATAGATACACCAGAAGATTATTATAAAATAATAAATCAGTATCTGGAAGGATAATTTAACTACCAAAACAGTAATTATGGACATTGTAAAATACATTATAGAAATTTTGTTTGAGAAAGATCAGGTAGTAATTCCTGGTTTGGGGAGTTTTATTACCGAAAATAATTCAGCACAAATTCATCCAGTTGACCATACTTTTTTGCCACCTACTAAGACCATCGTTTTTGATGAAATTACAACTGATGACGATGTTCTTTTAAAACGAATTTCGGAAAAAGAAAACATAAGTTTAGTAGCTGCCGAAAGAGAAATAAGGAATTTTACAGATGAAATATTAGCAAAAATTCAAAAGAATAAAACAGCTACTATCGATGGATTGGGTGTTTTTTCTATTAATTTTGAAAATATAATTACATTTACTTCAGCTGATATTGATTTTTCGGATGATTCGTTTGGTTTAAGAGAATTTCAATCACCTGCAGTAGTTCGAAATGAATATAAAGAGATGGCTGAAGCAAAAATTGTTCAGCAAAAGAATGATGAAATCGAACGGAAGAAAAGAAACAGAAGGTATTTAGCTTTAGCAGCAATTCTTGTTTTTGTAGTTGTATTTGGAGCGTTATTTTTATTTACAAACACATTTAATCCTTCAAATAATAAAAATAAACAGCTTACTTCAAACGATACTTCTCAACATAATTATCAAAATATAAAAGAAAATCAACCTTCGACTATTGATACCGCTAAAGTGGATACACAAGCTACCCAAACAAATGTTGCAGATGTGCAGACTACGCCAATAGAAGAGAAGAAAAAGGATCCTGAAAAAACTAAAAAAATAGATAAACCAGTAGGAGATACGAAGTATTATATTGTTGCAGGTTCGTTTAAAGTGGAAGAAAATGCGAATGCAAGAGTAGCTGAACTCAAAACAAAAGGTTATCCTAATGCAGGTGTAGTTAAGCATTATAAGAATGATTTGTACGTGGCTTACTATAATGTTTTTACAGCAAAAGATAAAGCGGTAGCAGAACATAAGAAAATAAATTCGGAGCTTGACAAGGAAGCTTGGATTATGAAAAA
Organism: uncultured Bacteroides sp.; assembly: GCA_964422385.1. GTDB lineage: Bacteria > Bacteroidota > Bacteroidia > Bacteroidales > JACABE01 > JBAXLO01. The sequence continues at coordinate 8,348 of CAYRBL010000078.1, read as the reverse complement.
ATAAAATTCACAATTATATATTTATTCTATCAGTGGGAAAAAATAAATTAGCAAGATTTGCAGAAAATGCTACATTTCCTAACTTTTTTCAACCGGAATTGGAAGAAGTAAAGGCAGGTTATTTTATGAAAGGGAAATGGAGAGAAAATTATTTTAAGAATGAAAATCCATTAATACTCGAACTTGGATGTGGCAAAGGAGAATATTCATTAGGATTGGCTGAAAGATATCCTGACAAAAACTTTATAGCAGTTGATATAAAAGGGGCAAGAATGTGGAGAGGTTGTAAATCTTCGAATGAAAAAAACATGAAGAATATTGCTTTTCTTCGCACAAGAATTGAATTAATATCTTGTTTTTTTGAAGAAAAAGAAGTGGATGAAATTTGGGTAACTTTCCCTGATCCACATCCTAAAAGGATAAGAGAAAATAAAAGATTGACATCACCACCTTTCTTAAGTGTATACAAAAAGATGCTAAAAGATGATGGTATTGTACATTTAAAAACCGATGCAGTTTCCTTGTATGAATACACTTTGGAAGTAATAAATAAGTATAAACATCACATTATTTTAAATACTGACGATCTTTATAATTCAGGAATTGAAGAGGACGTTATGGGGATACAAACATTTTATGAGAAGATGTTTTTAGCTGAAGGTAAAAAGATAACTTATACCAAATTTAAACTAAAATAAATCGTGAAAGACCTTTCCTTTTTCCAGATGGTTTATGAAGTTGCTAAGCAAATTCCTTATGGAAGAGTAACATCCTATGGAGCTATTGCTAGTTATCTTGGCACAAAAGGTTCATCAAGGATGGTTGGTTGGGCAATGAATTCGTCGCATAATGATTTGATAAATGTACCTGCTCATCGAGTTGTAAACAGGAATGGTTTATTAACGGGCAAACATCATTTTGGTGGTAATGATGTGATGAAACAATTGTTAGAAAGTGAAGGGATTAATGTTATAGATGACCAAATTGTAGATTTTGAGAAACACTTTTGGGATCCTTCAAAAGAACTTAATCTTTAACTTAATTTGATTGCTTTTGGAACAAATTGTTGAGCATCTCCACCATGTCTGTGAATATCTCTAACAATAGATGAAGCTAAATGGGTATGTTCGGGTAAGGTTAAAAGAAACACAGTCTCAATATCAGTATACATTTGTTTATTTACTTGACCAATACTTCTTTCGAATTCAAAATCAGCAGAAGTACGTAGGCCTCTTAAAATGTATTTAGCATTAACTTCTTTACAAAAATCTATCGTTAATCCATTATATTCGCACACTTCAACAGATGGACACTCTTTAAAAGTTTCTTTAATCCATTGTATTCTTTTCTCAACAGGAAAGTAGCCTTTCTTCTCACTGTTTTTACCTATTGCCACAATTATTTTATCAAACAAAGGAACTGCTCTTTTAATAATTGATTCATGACCTATTGTTAAAGGATCAAATGAACCTGGAAATACAGCTATTTTCATGATGATGATGATTTATTTTATAATTAGATATAATTATTCTGGTGGATTGTTATTATTATCTCTATTTATATCTTTAGCTTCGTTAAAAATATAAATTAACCTCACAGTAAGCATACTATTGTATTGATCTCTCTCCCATTTATGTAAAACTCCCGAACTATCATAAATATCATAAATACGATGACGAATAGAAGTCATTGAATATTGATATCTGAAATTAAACTTTAGTCCTTCAACCAATCTAAACCTTAAATCGAGCAACACACTAAAATCATTTCTATTGTAAGGTTTAAATAAAGTAGTGGTTGGTACTTGAATTCCATGTTCTATTTCAGTAACACTTACGAGTCTTCCCCAGGCAAATCCTCCACCAAAAGTAATAGTTTGTTTGTCCTCATACATTAGCAATACAGGAACTTCCACATAATTTAATCTTAGATTATAATAGGGTAGAAGTAAAGTATCAGGTGAATTTGTGTTATTTTGATAAGAGCCTTTTTGAGAAAAAAGAGTTTCGATACCTAATGACCAATGTTTGCTTTTACCAAAAGGAAAGATAGCAGAAGCTCCCACATTGAATCCCCATTTGTGAAACCCATATATTTCGTCACCATCTACTTGAGTGGCATTAACACCCCCAATTATGGCTCCTTTAATACGTTGTGCCTGGCTATTATTTATTAAAAGAAGACAAATAATAGTTAGAATTATTATGTTTTTATTTATTTTCATTATTAAAATATACTTCTACAAAAGTAACTAAAGTTTATTAACGATAAACTACAAACTTTATTTCTTCATAGTTAATTGAATTCTTTTTCTATTAATATCTACTTCTA
>CAYRBL010000078.1:0-5917 GCA_964422385.1 uncultured Bacteroides sp. | reverse complement strand
ACATCATGCTGATATTGTCCTACTCCTATTGATTTTGGATCAATCTTAACTAACTCAGCTAGTGGATCCATTAATCTTCTTCCAATAGATACTGCTCCTCTAACTGTTACATCATAATCAGGAAATTCCTCCCTTGCTACAGGAGATGCAGAATAGACTGATGCTCCATTCTCGTTTACCATGATAGCAACTATATCTTTTTGAAATGGGATTTTCCTTATAAAGTTCTCCGTTTCACGGCCTGCAGTTCCATTTCCTATTGCTATTGCCTCAATTTTATATGCATTTACAAGTGATGCTATTTTGCTCGAAGCTTTGTTCGCTTCATTTACTGGTGGATGTGGATATATGGTTTCATTATGCAAAAGTTTACCTTGTTTATCCAGGCAAACTACCTTGCAACCAGTTCTAAATCCTGGGTCTATCGCTAATATATTTTTCTGTCCTAAGGGAGGAGCCATTAATAATTGGCGAAGGTTTTCGGTAAATACTCTTATGGCTTCTTCGTCGGCTTTTTCTTTTGCTATGGTGCGCACTTCGGTTTCCATTGAAGGCCCTAATAATCTTTTGTAACTATCTTTTATTGCTATAGCTACTTGATCTGCTGCTTCGTTCTCTGCTTTTAAAAATATCCTGTCTAATATTGCTAAGGCATCATCTTCGTTAGGTGCAATCGTAAGTTTTAAGAACTTTTCTTCCTCTCCTCTCAACATTGCCAGCACTCTATGCGAAGGTGCTTTCAGGAAGTTTTCTTCCCATTCAAAGTAGTTTTCATACTTTTTGCCCTCTTCTTCTTTGCCTTTCGCAACCTTACAACTAACATATCCCTGGCGTATGTATAAATTCCTTATTCTTTCTCTCGAAAGTTTGTTTTCGTTAATCCACTCAGCTATAATATCTCTGGCTCCTGCTAAAGCTTGTTCTTCATCTTCTACACCTTTAGTTGGATTAATAAATTTGAATGCTTTTTCGTATACATTCATATAACTTTGGCTCATTAATATCTTGGCCAATGGTTCTAATCCTTTTTCAATAGCTATACTGGCTCTGGTTTTCCTCTTGGGCTTATATGGAAGATAGATATCCTCTAATTCCGACATTGTGAATGCATCCATAATCTGTTTGTACAAAGTATCATTCATCTTGCCTTGTTCTATAATAGATTGAATGATAGCCTCACGACGCTTATCCAGATCTTTTAACTGTATTAAGCGATCTCTTATCTTTGCAACTTCAACTTCATCCAGGCTACCAGTCATTTCCTTACGGTATCTCGAGATAAAAGGCACAGTAGCACCTCCTTCTATAAGTTCTATTGTTTTTTCAACCTGCCAACTTTTTACAGATAACTCTGCTGCAATTATTGTGTTATAATCACTCATTAAAATTGAATTTATTTTGATATGTAATATCCTTATTTTAATAAGAAAATGTTGATTTTATTATTAAAAAAGATTTAAAAAAGACTCTATTTTACCTCTATTATTTTTATTTCGATACGTCTGCAAAGGTCGTATGCAGCCATTTTTTCTGGTGTGGTCTTTAATGTCTTTATATATGCCTCTGTTATAAGTGTTCCCTTCTTAAATGTAACCCCATTATGAACTGAATTTTCTGTTATTAATCTTGGTTTATGCGAGCCATAGCCTACTGCTACTAATCTTTCGGCATTTATTCCTTTTTTTATTAAATATTCGCGTATTGCGATAGCTTGTCTGTTTGTTAAAGTGTCGTTGGTCATTGATATAGGGCGATAATCGCAATGACAACCTATTTCTATTTTTACATTTTTATGTTTTTTCAAAAAACCTGCTAATGTATCCAATTCGTAGTCAGTTTGTGGTTTTTCAAATAATGGATAACCTTTTAATTGAACACCTAATAGGATGTATATTTCACCAACTTTTACTTTTCTGTCTGTTAAGCTAAAGAATTTTATCTTCTCTGTCTGTGAATTTCCTTTAAATATAAATGATACGAGTAGGAAGGCTATTAAGATTGTTTTTTTCATGTATTATATTATTTATTTAGTTTGCAAATATACTAAAATTGTAGCTAGTGAGCAAAGATATTTAAGAATAAAAAATAGTAACATTTATTTAAGCATTAATTTTGGTTTATAACGTATCTATCGTTTTGATGTGTTTTACAATTTCACGTTCTATAAGTGTCTGACTAAAAATTGAGGTATTAATTAGTAGCAATAGTATGCTTAAATTTATTTTTAAAAGCTTTTTCAATTTTTTTTATTAGTTATTTATTGCAAATTTATTACTTAAAATGGAATAATAAGGGAATTGCTATTTTTTACAAATATTTATAACTATATTAAAATAGTGTATTTTACAAAATTATTCTTCAAGAAAAAAGTAAAAATACGTTATCTTTTGAAAAAAATGGTCAATAATTTTTTTAAAATACTCGTTATTGGAATTTGAAGAAGCGTGTTTTGAGTTTGAATGTTCGATCTTTTGTTTTAAATATCCTTTATTGCATTTTAAATGGTTTATTTTGGAGTTTGAAGAGGCAATATTTGATTTTGAATATTCAATATTGCAGTTTTAAGGGGCAATATTTTAGTTTTAACATCCTATATTTTGAAAAAAATATTCAATCTTTTGAAAAAAATATCCCTTATTTTTTTTCTGTAATTTCAATAATTTTTTTCTGTATTTCTCAGAATTTTTTCTTGTATTCTTCAGAATTTTTTCCTGCATTTCTCAGAATTTTTTCCTGCATTCTTCAGAATTTTTTCCTGCATTCTTCATAATTTTTCTTTGCATCACTCATGTTTAAATACTTGTGGCGAGTGTACAAATAGAAATTATCATAAAAACAGAAGAGCACCAAACCCTTTAGAAGGGGTTTTTAAAAAAAACATAAACCTTATTTCAAGCTTATTTTTTAACCTTAGTAGCCCGGATAAACCACCTTCAACAGCAACCTTATTATATTTTTAAAAAAGTTGGACGGTGTGGACAGTTTTGACAATGTGATTTCTGTTATTGATAGAAAAAATGGGACAATTGGGACTATTGTGACAAATATGTGGGGAATAATATAAATGTATATTCCCATACGGGAAAAGGTAGATTAGTTTGGTTGGTTTTCTATTGATATTTATCCACTACGTGGAATAAGAATATTATTTAGAATTATTATTTCTTCAATTATTAATTCTTTTTGATTACTTTTGTTCCTGAAATGAGAAAAGCAATCATCATAATATTATTATTAATTGCATTTAATAAGGTAAATGCTCAAGTGAATCTTGTATCTAATGGTAATTTTGAGATTTATTCCAGTTTACCAACTAGTTATGGTCAAGCAAATCTTGCATTAGGATGGAATAATGTAAATGGTGATTATACATATGCTAAAGCTAGTCCAGATTACTTTAATATGTTATCTTTAACAGGTTCTTTTTTTGGTGCAATTTCACCATATTCAGGAAATGGACAAATGGCATTAGGAACTTATGTTAATAATATCCTAAAACCTTATAGGGAATATATATCTACTCATTTAACACCTTCTATGATCTCTGGTCATAAATATTCTATTTCTTTTTATCTTTCAAATGGAACAAAATTTTTAGTTGGGTCTAATAATTTTGGAATTCATTTTTCTAATAATTCTTTATTTCAAAACAGTTGGGAACCTATTTCTGTTATACCTCAAATAGAAATTAATACAATTATATATATATAATAACTGGCAACACTTTTGTTTTAATTTTATTGCCGATAGTTCATATAAAATAATTACTATTGGTAATTTTAGAGACGATACTCATACTTTAGTGAATGTTTTTGGATCATCATCAATTCAAATTGATACAATTACTGCTTATTATTTTATTGATAAAATAGAGGTAATACCTGTTTTAAATATTATTGGAGATTCATTAATTTGCAAAGGAGATACTGCCACTTTAACTGCAACTGCAGATAATAGTTTTACGTGGGCTTATGCTTCTAAACCTGATAGTATAATTTCAACTAATCAAATAATAAAGGTAATACCCGATACAACTACTACATTCATAGTTTATGGAAATAATAATGATACAGCATGGTTTACAGTAAATGTTATTAATCCACCTATTGTAAATTTAGGTAATGATACTACTATTTGTATAGGTCAGGTTGTTATTCTAAATCCAAATATAAATAATGCTATCTATCAATGGCAGGATAGTTCAACAAACATAACATACAAAGTAAATTATCCAGGAGTTTATTGGGTTAAAGCAACATCGCCTCCTCATTGTAATAATTCAGATACTATAATTGTTTATTTTCAAAATTGTGAAACGGGAGGTATTTTTATACCTAATGCTTTTACACCAAATGGTGATGGATCAAATGATATTTTCAAAGTTGAAACTACATTAGAATTTAAAGAGTTTAAATTAATGTTATTTGATCGTACAAGTGAATTAATATTTGAAAGTACAGATATAAATAAAGGATGGGATGGTACATTTAAAGATAAAACAGTTCCTTTAGGTGTATATATTTACATGCTTACAGGTATAATAAAAGATACAGGAGAACAGATAAAGAGAACGGGGAGTGTAACGGTGGTGAGATAAAGGTAAAATTACGAATTACGAATTATGAATTAAGAGATGAACACATAAAAAAAGCCCGTAAATAATTACGGGCTTTTCTATTATATTATTAAAATAGAATTAATTATTGATTAATTCTCATCTTATAGAATGAGCGATACACAAAATATAAAGCAACTGCCAAAAATGCAATACCAACATAATGTGCAATAGGTCTGAAAGCTTCAGAAATAGCAATTTCCATAGCTAATAAACCAAATAAAGTAGTAAACTTAATAATAGGATTCAGAGCAACAGAAGAAGTATCTTTAAAAGGATCACCAACTGTATCACCAACAACTGAAGCAGCGTGTAATTCAGTTCCTTTTTCTTTCATATCCACTTCTATTACTTTCTTAGCATTGTCCCAAGCTCCACCTGCATTTGCCATAAAGATAGCTTGGTATAAACCAAAGAACGCAATAGAGATAAGATAACTAACAAATAATGAAACAGGAGCAGCATATTTTAATTTTTCGGCTTCACCCATATCAGCAGTTAGACCTACTGGAGAAGCTAAGAACGCAAATGCTAAAGCAAATGAGAAAATAGCTACAAATATGTTAAACATACCTTTTTGAGCATACTGTGTACATATTTTTACTACAGCTCTTGATTTTTCAACGTCAGCTTTTTTAGGAGCATTTGGATCTAAATTAATATGTTCTTTAATATAGGCTACAGCACGGCTAGCTCCGGTAGAAACTGCCTGAATAGAAGCTCCGGAGAACCAATAAACAACAGCACCACCTAATAGGAATCCAAAGATTGAATAAGGATTTAATAAGTTTAAAACCATTTCAGGTTTGATACCTAATGAATGTTGGATAACTAATATCAAAGAGAAAATCATAGTAGTAGCACCTACAACAGCTGTACCAATCAAAACTGGTTTTGCTGTAGCTTTAAAGGTATTACCAGCACCATCATTAGCTTCTAAATAATGTTTAGATTTTTCGAAATCAGGAGTAAAACCAAAATCTTTTTCAATTTCAGCAGTAATGTTAGGAATTTCTTCAATTAAAGATAATTCGTAAATAGACTGGGCATTGTCAGTTACAGGGCCATAGCTGTCAACAGCAATTGTTACAGGGCCCATGCCTAACATACCAAAAGCAACCAAACCAAAAGCAAATATAGAAGGATAAATCATAAATCCATCTAACCCAAAAGTACTAGCATAGTAGGCAATAAACATTAATAAGAAGAATACCATACCTTGCCAGAAAGCACTGAAATTACCAGCAACTAAACCTGCTAAAATATTTAAAGATGCACCACCTTCTTTCGAAGCTTCCACAA
>CAYRBL010000077.1:0-10934 GCA_964422385.1 uncultured Bacteroides sp. | reverse complement strand
AAGCTCCAACCTATCTTTGTCTTCCCAGTAATTTTGGTGATAAGATAAATCATTTTTCAGCTACTGCATTAGAACCAACTACAGTATGTTTTATTAATCTCGATGTGTTTAAAAAATTTATATATGAAAATGGTGATTTTGCTTATCAAATTATTTTAGATATGAGCAAAAACGAACTTCAGAACTTTCATAATTGCCTTAACAATGCTCAAAAACAAAATATAGGAAGAGTTGCTGATGTTATATTATTCTTTGCAAATACTATTTACAATTCAAATATATTTAGGCTACCAGTTACCCGTGAAGAATTAGCAGCTTTGGCAGGTATTACCCGCGAAAGTGCCAGCCGTATCTTCACAGAATTTAATAAAGATAAAATTCTGGAGGTAAATGGTCGTCATATTACTATTCTAAATGAAAAACTATTGAAACAAATTAGCGAAAAAGGTTAGCATTGCTTGATAAAAATAATTTATTTTTAAGCATAACTCATTAATTTTAAATATATATTATGTTTTTTAATTTGATTTACCAAAACAAATGTATCAAACAAATCACAATATAAAACCCGAATATCAAAAAGCAGTACTTAAAGTGCTCCATTATATTAATAATAATCTCTCGGGAGATGTATCTCTCGAAACATTGGCAACTATTGCTAATTATTCTCCATTTCATTTCCAAAAAATATTTTCATCAGCTATTAACGAGTCACCTAAACAATACATAATGAGGCTTCGTTTAGAAAGAGCTGCACATTTTCTTAAAATGTTTCCCAACTTAACAGTCTTCGAAATTGGCTTGGAATGTGGTTTTACTTCCCCTTCTATTTTCTCGCGTGCATTTAAAAATAATTATAATGTAACAGCCGAAGAATTCCGTAATATGTCTACTGAAGAAATAGATAACATTTTAACCCCATTATTAAAGAATACTAAAAATCCTTTATTTGAAAACTCTGAACAATGGATTGGTAAAATCACTAATCCATTGGAACGAATTGATGACTATATAATTGAACCTTTTCCTTCTGTAAGTTTCTTCTCGCCCTTAAAGATTGCTTGTTTTCAAACAACCCTTAGTCATACTGAAAACATTACTTTAGCTTTTAAAAGTTTGATGCAATGGGCAATTCCTAATGATATAATTACAGATAATGTAAAATATATTGGCATAATGTTGGATGTTCCTTTCTTTACCTCGCCCGACAAATGCAGGTATATAGCAGGTATTGAGATCAAGAATGATATTAAAACAAATAAAGCTGTAAATTTCTTAAATATGAATGAAGGTAAATATGCATCCTTCAATATGGTGGGTAATCTTGAAACTTCACTTTATAATCTTTTAGCCCTAAATCATAAATATCTTGACGAAATGGGTTATCAGGTAGCAGATATTATTTGTTACGAAATTTATGACGAATGCCCTGCATACAAGCCTTATGAAAAGATTAATAAAAAAATACTTGTCCCTGTTAAACCTAAAGTTTAATTAACCAAACCGTCCTTTGCGAGGAGGAACGACGAAGCAATCTATTGTTTATGTGCTCCTAACAGTATAACTCTATAATTATTCCAGCAAAAACTAAATAAAAAATCGCAAGATTTGCAAACTCCTTCACAGGTTTTGTAAATTAAATTAAAAATCAACCCCCTACTTTTGCAGTCTAAATAAAATAATTTTAGACTATGAAAACAATACAATTTTTAATTTCAATTTTAGTAATAATTTTTTTTATTACTACTTCAAATTGCCAAACAATCCAAACCGGAAGTATTAAAGGTAAAGTATTTGACAAAACAACAAAACAAACACTTCCCGGTGCTACTGTCTTTATTATAGGAACACAAACTGGAGTTTCTACAGATTCAGCAGGCTCTTTTATTCTTAATAATATTAAAGAAGGAGTCTATTCAATTGTCATAAGTTATGTTGCTTACCACGAAAAAATAATCAACGATGTTCAGGTTATTAGAAACAAAACAAATTATATTGAGACTGAAATAGAAGAAACTACTATTAAAATAAATGAAGTAACAATCTCAGCTTTTAAATATGAGAATAATCGTATAGCTCCTGTTTCAGATTATAGTTTCTCTCGCGAAGAAATTTCAAGAAACCCCGGTTCTCAGGGTGATATTTTTAGAGCAATAGGCATGCTTCCTGGTGTATCAAGCAGTGGAGGTGAGTATTCTGCGATTGCAGTAAGAGGTCAGGGCACTAGAGACAATGTATATATGGTTGATGATATCCCAATCACCCAAGTGGGACATCTGGAAGGATATCCTTCTTCCGAATCAGGTTTTAACGACCCCAATGGAGGACGATTTAGTATTTTTGCACCACGAGTTATTGATAATGCTGAATTCCAGGGTGGGGGTTTTAATGCTCAATATGGTAAAAGAAGTGCTTCCTTTTTAGGACTGGGTATAAAAGAAGGAAATAAGGAAGACCTTACTGTTGATGGGCAACTTGATTTAATGGGTTTAACTTTGAATTATGATGGCCCATCTTATGCTTTTAAAAATACTGGTTTATTTATTTCTGCTCGTTATCAGAACCTCCAGCAAGTAGAAAATATTGCAGATCTTAAAAAATTAGGACTTCCAAAATATCAGGATTTCATTTTTAAATCAACTTCTCAACTAGGCAAAAATAACAAACTTTCGTTAATTGCAATTTATAGCCCCGAATCCTTTGTACGTAACACCGATAACGTAAAATTAGACAAAAACCTGGACAATCTTTTGGTTATTGATAACACTAAAACCAATGCTATTTTTGGTGTAAATTTAAGAACACTTTTAGGCAAAAATAATTATATTAAAAATATAATTTACTACTCAAATTTAACTTCAAATAGCTCTTTTGGTAAATCATATCCCCAGCTGGATTTAGCGGGTAATCTAACCAATGAAGATAATATCCCTTTTGAAAAAGATGTTAGAAAAACAAATTATTCCGAGTCCAAATTAGGTTTTAGGTCAATACATACAATGCGTTTCAATAATGGTTCAAATCTTATTATTGGCATTGATGTGGATAAAGTTACCTTAAATAATTATAGAAATTTAAGCCGCATCGACACTTCTTTTGTCTTCAATACTACAGATTTCCGTTCCAATCCACTTCAATATTTTACAATTATAAATCCCGCTTTCTTTAATGTTGATATCAATAAGTCTTCTTATAATGCTTCGGCTTATGTTAATTATTCTTTTTTAGCAATTAAAAAATTATCTCTTAATGCTGGTATTCGCTACGACTACAATGGTTTTACCAAACAAAATACGCTATCGCCACGATTGAGCGGAAGCTATCAATTAAACGAAACCAATAGTATTAATTTTGCTACAGGTATTTTTTATCAAAATCCTGTTTTATCAGAAATAGCAGATCAGCCTATAGTTAAACCATTAGAAGAAGAAAAAATTATGCAAGTTATTGTAGGCTATAAAAAATATTTCAGCCCCGACTTAAAGATAACTGTAGAAACTTGGTATAAAAAGTTAGACAATATGATAGTACGTCCGTTTAGTGGCAGTGTTGAGCAAAACAATTCAGGAAATGGCTATGCCTGTGGTGCCGATATAAATCTCACCAAACGTCTGACGAAAAAAGTGCACGGACAAATTGGATATTCTTACACCCAAAGCAAACGTAACGACCAAAATGGTTTAGGCAAATATGATTTTACTTTTAGTCAGCCCCATCAGATTAATTTTTTACTTGGATACAAACCAAACAATCATTGGATACTTTCCACTAAATTCCGTTATGCTACTGGCAAGCCAACTGCTTCATATGTTATTCATAACAATGTTTTTAACAGCTCAAATAATATTCGTTATTCACAAGAAATAACTTCAAAAAACAGTACACGTCTGCCCAATTTTATTAGTTTAGATATTCGTGCCGATTATAATTTTCAGATAAAAAAATACAACTTCTCATTATTTGTAGATATAGTTGATGTTTTGAACAGACAGAATCCAAATGCAGAAAGCTTTAACCCTTTATCAGGAAAAACTTTTTACGATGGAATCTCTATATTCCCAACCTTTGGCTTAAAATTCCAATTATAAAAATTCCTGACAGGTTTCCCCTCCTGTCTGGTTTAAATAAAAAAAGCTTCTTTAAAATAAACAACAGAATACATTAATAATTAATATCAAAACAATGGGAACAAAAAACAGAACATGGTTTTCTAACTACTCTCACACATGGCTAGTTGTAATAATTGCTGCAACAATAGCAATAGTATATATCAACATATTACCCAATGAAAAAATCTTTCCAAGCGTATTAATCGGAGTAATTGTAAGCCATTTGGTAATTGCTTTAATCTCTTTTTTCGGATTATGGATGCTTATTTCAGATAAAATTCAAATCCATTTTAAGAAAATTAAAAAACAAGAAGAATTTGACTTTGGATGGTCTATACAATGGCGCAAAGGTTTTGCAATAGTTTCATTTTTAGTATTAGTTTTAGCAATTTATTCATATTTTGGATTATATACTTACCCCATTGCACGAATTATTGTCTATACAATTTTGCTTTTACTCTCCTTTAATTTTTTTATTGCTAATATTATTGCAAATAGCGAAAAACAACTAACTTTACCCTATGTTGATTTTATTAAAAAGGGAGGATTAGTATTGGATGCAGGCTGTGGTTCAGGCCGATCTACAATAGCTTTGGCAAAGGTATTGCCTGAAATAAAAATTATAGCACTTGATAGATTTGATGCCTCCTATTTAGATAATGGAGGACTTGATTTATTTAATAAAAATATAGAAATTGCTAACATTACTAAGCAAGTTGAACTTAAAAAAGGGGATATAACAGCCATTCCTTATGCTGAAAACACTTTTGATAGCGTTATAAGTTCCTTTATGTTTGATCATTTAGGTAATAATAAGCAAAAAGCACTATCCGAAACCTATAGAGTAATGAAACCGGGCAGCAGATTTTTATTAATAATTCTGGTTAGAGGCTATACGAGTTTTGCAATTGGCAACGTTCTTAGTTTACTTATTTCTCCGGCAGCTACATGGCGGAAATTATTTAAAGAAACCAACTTTAATTTAGTTGAAGAAGGCACAATAAATAGAGGAGCTTATTTTTTAGTAGAAAAACCAGTTTAATTATAAACATTAATGTTAGAAATATTTTTAGGAAGCTTAGCCTTAAGCCTAATACACGCATTAATACCTAATCATTGGATACCTTTGATAGCATTATCCAAAACAGAAAAATGGACTAACAAACAAACCCTTTCTGCCACATTGATTACAGGCTTTTCGCACACCTTAAGCACAGTGATTATAGGTATAATAGTTGGACTGATTGGATATCAATTATCCGAACACTACAAAAACAGCACCGAAATTATAGCACCTGCAATCCTACTTTTAATAGGAATTATTTATCTAATACTAGATTTCATATCTTCAAATCACCACCGCCACCACGATCATTTTAATATTGCTGATAAATCATTAAATAAAAACAAATCAAAACTCGCTATCATTATTTCTTTAAGTGTAGCAATGTTTCTTACGCCATGTTTCGAAATTGAAGCCTACTATTTCCAGGCCACAACAATAGGTTGGTTTGGCATCATAATAGTATCTGTGGTATATGTTTTTACAACGATAATACTGATGCTGTTATTAGTTTATTTAGGATTGAAAGGAGTTAATAAATTTAATTTTCACTATCTGGAACACCATGAAAAGCAAATCACAGGAATAGTACTGATCCTATTAGGAATATTAGCCTATTTTGTAAATTGCTAATAATCTATAAAAATAATGATATTGCAATTAAAAGTGTTTATTTTCTTTACTGAATTTAATAAAGATAAAATTCTGAAAGTAAATGGTCGCCATATTACTATTCTTAATGAAAAACTTTTGAAACAAATTAGCGAAAAAGGTTAGTTACTACCCTTTCTTACTTATTTCATGCAACGAATCATAATCAATTAAAAGAATATCTTTCTCGTGAAGTTCAATTAATTTATCCTTTTCAAATGATTTAAGCAATTTAACAGTACTTTCGGTAGATATACCTGCAAATTCTGCAATGTCTTTTCTTGAGAGTATTTGAAATATTTCAGGGAATTCTTCTTTAAGGGAGTCTATATATAATAAGGTATCGGCAATACGTCCATTCATCTGTTTATACATCATATTGCGCAACACCTCAAAGAGATTCGTGTTTTGTTCGCAGTATTTCTTTATAATATTAAAACCAAACATGCCATTTTGTTTTATAATACCTGCAATAGATTCCTTTTCTATTAAATAAACCTGGCAATCTGTTAAAGCAACAGACGAATAATTAAATTTATTGGTAGTAAAAACTGCTGAAAGACCTATGAATTCGCCGGGTTTTATAATTCTTAAATTAAAATTCTTTGAAACATCTCCCTCAATATACTGTTTGGCAATACCCGTAATCAAAAACAACACATAAGAAGCAAAAGCACCTTGTTTGGTAAGATTGTCACCTTTGCGAAATAAAATCTGTGTTTTACCTGCTCTCACCACTTCCACTTCTTCTGGAGATAGCATTTGAAAACATGGAGCGTCGATATTACAAATAAATTCCTGATCAGTTTCTAGTATAGTTTTCATTCAATTCTAAGATATTTGAGTTTGCAAAGATACTTAATTTCATTCAAAGATTAATTTACCTCAATAAATAAGTTGAGCAAGTTCAAGCTTTATGTTGTGGTAGTATTAGGCAAAATTCATAATTTATAGTCTTTTATAAAGTAATTTTGCATCATAAATATTTTAATAAAAACAATAATGTTATACACAAATTTAAATCATACAGAAACAGCCTCCGACCACGCTAAAATAATTAGCGAAAACGAAAACGTAATGGTAATATGTGGACGCATGGGACCTATGTGTATTCCAGTTTACAGAATTGCAGAAGAGTTAGAAAAAGAATATACTAACGTTAAATTCTATGATATGGAATTTGATAATCCCGAATCACATATTATTCGAAACCTTCAGGAGGTAAAAGGATTTACAGGTATTCCTTTTACTATCTATTATAAAAACGGTAAAGTAGTAAAAGCAACTTCTAGTATTCAAACTAAGGAGCAAATAAAAAGCATTTTAGAAAAAGAATATCTAGCAAGCGTAGTAGTATAAATACTAATCCTAACGAAATTAAACACCAAATTAACGTCAACTATGAAAACAAAAATCATAATAATCTTTTTAATTCTTCTTTTAAGTAAAACAAACAATAGTTTTGCTATAAAGACTGTACCCGATTCCGAAAAACGTTGTACAATAAGTGGAAATATAAAAGATTCCAAAACAGGGGAAGAACTTATTGGTGCAACAGTTTATATTAAAGAACTTAAAACAGGAGTTGCAACTAATGTATACGGATTTTATTCAATAAGTATTCCGTCTGGAAAATATATAATTGTTTATTCATTCATAGGTTTTGAAAGTTTTGAAAAAATGATAGACCTTAAAAGTAATATGAGTTTAAATATAGAACTTAATCCAAAACAACAGCAGCTAAATGAAGTTGTAATTAAAGCTGATCGGGCTAATGAAAATGTAGTTCGTAATGAAATGAGTTCAATTAAAATGGACTCAAAAACCATTAAACAAATCCCAGCTTTATTAGGTGAGGTTGATATTATTAAAGCAATTCAATTGTTGCCGGGCATTCAAACTACAAGTGAAGGATCTTCAGGATTCTCAGTAAGAGGTGGTGCGCCCGATCAAAACCTTATATTATTAGATGAAGCACCTGTTTATAGCTCTTCTCATTTAATGGGATTCTTTTCTGTTTTTAATAATGATGCTATTAAGGATGTTAAGATTTACAAAGGAGATATTCCAATGAATTATGGAGGCAGACTTTCCTCTGTTTTAGATGTAAGAATGAACGATGGTAACTCAAAAAGACTTACTGCAACTGGTGGTATAGGGTTAATATCAAGTAGACTTACTTTAGAAGGTCCTATTTCTAAAGATAAAACTACATTTATTATTTCAGGTAGAAGAACTTACTTTGACCTCTTTCTACCTTTAGCACCAAATGTTGAAATAAGAAAAAACTCTCTTTATTTCTATGATTTTAATGCGAAGATAACCCATCAGTTTAACGAAAATAATCGCTTATACATTTCAGGTTATTTTGGCAGAGATGTCTTCATTAATAAGTTTGCCGGAATGGATTACGGTAATCAAACTTTTACTATGAGATGGAATCATTTATTCTCTAAAAAACTCTTTTCGAATTTTACATTTATTCAAAGCAAATACGATTATAGTATTGGAACTCCTGATGGCTCTGCTAATTCTTTTAATTGGAGTGCCAAGTTAAGAGATTATGGTTTAAAAGCTGATTTTACTTTCTATCCTAATCCAAATAATACTATTAAGTTTGGCGCAAGTAGCACTTATCATATCTTTGATCCCGGAAGTGTAAGCGGTGTAGGCGATCAAACTGTATTTAACCAATACACTTTACCTTCAAATTATGCTTTGGAACATGGCATTTATTTAGGCAATGATCAGAAGATAAATGATAAATTAACCATTAAATATGGTTTAAGATATTCTATATTTCAGAATGTAGGATCAGCAACAATTTATAATTACAATTCCAATTTTGAATCAATTGATTCAACAGTTTATAAAAGTGGTGAAATATTTAATACATATTCAGGTTTGGAACCACGTTTAGGTATAAATTATACTTTAAATGAAGTTTCTTCTATCAAAGCCAGTTATTCCAGAACCTATCAATATCTTCAGTTAGCTCAAAACTCAACTGCAGGTACTCCTCGTCATGCTTGGTCTCCTGGATCCCGAAATATTAAACCCAAAAAGACTGAACAGATTGCTTTCACTAATCTTATTAATCTTCATGCTAATGTCTCTTAAACTATTGTTCATGAATATTATAAAGCAATGGATAACTCTATTGATTTTAGAGATCATGCTACTTTATTTCTAAATCAAAAACTTGATGGTGAATTACGTTTTGGAGCTGCTCGTTCTTATGGTTTTGAATTCTTTATAAAAAAGACAGAAGGCAAGTTTTATGGTTGGATAAGTTATACTTATTCAAGAACTGATCGTACTTTTCCTGATATTAATAATGGTACTACTTATCTTTCCTATTATGATAAACCACATAATATTGCAATAGTTGCTAATTACGAATTCAACAAGCGCTACATTTTTTCTGCTAACTGGGTTTATTATTCAGGATCACCGGTTACGTTCCCTACAGGTAGAGCTGTAATTGGTAATGAAGTGATACCAATTTATTCCGACAGAAACGCTTATAGAATGCCGGATTATCACAGATTAGATCTTTCGCTTACCATTAAAGGCAAAGTAAAGCCTAACAGAAGATATTCGCACGAATGGAATTTCTCTGTTTATAATGCTTATAATCGTCATAATGCATGGACTATTAATTTTGTGCAGGATAAAACTAATCCAAATGTAACCTATGCTGAAAAGACTTATTTATTCAGTATTATTCCTTCAGTTACTTATAATTTCAAATTTTAAAACACTATTATTATGAAGAAAATAACTTTCCTATTAATTATATTAATCTCAGTTATAACTTTTAGCTGTACAGAATCAATAGATGTCAAACTGGATGACACTTATACCCGTTTAATTGTTGATGCCAGTATTTCAACAGATACAACTATTCATAAAGTTATACTTACAAAGACTGCCAGTTATTTCGACAGCAGCAATCCTCTTCCGGTAACTGGTGCAATAGTTACTATTGAGGATGGTATTAACACTTTTTTATTAACTGAAAACATTCTAAAGCCTGGTGTTTACGAAACCTTACCAACAGTTTATGGAGAAGTTGGTAAAATATATAAACTTACTATTAAGAATGTTGATATAGATAATAATGGAACTAAAGAAGAATATACATCTTCAACAACAATCAATCATTTTGTAAAAATAGATTCCATTCAAACAACCAGAAGCACTAAAAGAAAAGCTTATGATGTAAATCTATATGCTTTAGATCCTCCTACTAACGATTATTATATGTTTGAAGTTTATAAAAATGGAATACTACAAACCGATACATTAAGAGAGGTGTTTTTTACAGATGATAAACTATTTAATGGTAATTATACAAATGGCATAGCTGTTGGTTATCTACGTGATGGTAAAGGATCTGAGAAAGCTTATCCCGGTGATACTATTGCAATTGAATTAAGAAGTATTACTAAAGAATTTAATCAGATTTTGTGGGAAACCTTAGATGCTACCCGTCCATCTATTCCGTTGATTAGTGGTCCTCCGGCTAATGTAAAAGGAAATATTAGTAATGGTGCTATAGGTTTCTTTTATGGCTATTCAGTAACCAGAGCAAGTTGTACAATTAAATAAAACTTTTAATATTATCTTTTTATGAATAACAAACAGATTTTCGTTGAATATGTAAGTCCTTTTAATGTTGAAACTACAGTTGAAAAACTTACAGCAGCTTCAATTCAAAAAGAATGGATGAAATATGAGGTGCATAATCTTCAGCAAACACTTGCTAAAACAGGAAAAGAAATGAGACCTGTACAGGTTATTGAGATATGTAAACCCGATTATTCAGGTTATATGCTCGAGAAAGACAATGAAAGGTTTGCTTCTATAATAATGATGCCTTGTAGAATATCTGTTTATGAAAAAGGAGATGGCAAAACCTATGTTTCCTTATTAAACATGTCTGCAATGGTCACTGGTTTATCTGATTCAGCAAATAAAGTTATACGCAAAGCTTCAGAGGAAACATTCGAAATAGTAAGATCAGTAATCGGACAAAATTAAAAATATAGCCATGAGAAAAGTTTTAAAAGTACTTGTCGACAAAAGATTTGGCATTCTTGCAGTAT
>CAYRBL010000076.1:0-10992 GCA_964422385.1 uncultured Bacteroides sp. | reverse complement strand
CCGATCGTTACGCACAAAGTACATTAGTAATTGAAAAAAATGTTGAAAATCAAACATTTACAATTTCATCACGTTTTATGCGATCAGATAAAGATTTTGATCCTGTATCAATTCAGTATTTTGACGGATCATATCGACAGGTAAGTTTTGAGCCGGAACAAACTAAAAGCCGGTCAAAAAAATAGCCACTACCTTTTTAAAAGTAGCGGCCGGACAAATGAAACCAAAAGGAATCACTTTTTTCATAATTCAAATTTATAATAAAATGTTTAAAAAATTGTTTTTTATTTTTTATTTTTTTATTTGCCTATTTATTTCTATTCCATTACTTATTTACATTCACTTTAAAAAAGATTGATCAATGAAAAAACAGGAATTCACTTGTATAGTATTTTTTCACGAATCCGTAAAATTTACCCCTTCAAAATACCGGAAAATCTACAATTTAGAAAACTTTATGAAGTTTGCTAAAACATTAAATGGCCTTTACGTTAATGTTTACCATAAGGAAACTAAGGAATTTTACAAGCAAATAAAAGTGTAACACAAAATCCAAAAAATGAAAAAGCCGGATATTTTCCGGTTTTTTTGTGCACTATACGCACATATCTTTTTTAAAGGTTTGAAAAAAGTAACAGTTACATATATAAATATTAACCTTACCTTCACCCCGGCCCCCTGAGGGGCCGGGGTGAAGGTAAAACCTTTTTTTTATATAGAGAGTTTTTTATAAAAAAATTTTTGATTTCGGGAAAAAATTATAATTTTATGGGAATGAAACGATCCTTCCCTATATTTTTAGCGGCATTTGGTGTTTTGGCCCTTTATTTATTGAAAAAAATAAATTTGGCAAGTAGTTTAACCTATTCTATTAAAGAAATAGAAATTGACGGATCAATTTTAAAGCCTACTATTAAATTGACGTTAAACGTAGAAAATAAAGTCAATGCCAGTGCAACGATCAATTCAATTAATGGACGTATTTATATAAACAATACTTTTTTTGGCACTATCAATCAAAATGTGGATCAAAAAATTGATCCAATGACTATATCAGATATTTTAATTGTTATAGACACAAGTTTGGGATCGGTTTTTGATTTAATTGATAGTGTTAAAAATTCAACTAACAAAAGTGTTAATTTGAAATTTGACGGTTATTTGAGAGCGGATAATATAAATTTACCCTTAAATTTTACCTATGAATTCTAACGAATTACTTAGGCATTTGCCACCATTTACAAATAAGGAAAAAATATTGATCCAAGATCAAAACGTGGACGATATAATAGACGCAATTATTAAGGCCCAAAAAAAATACCAAAAGGATTATTACAATATATACACATATTTTGTTGGATCAGACGAAATAGAAACGGCCCGGAATGTTTGGAATTTTGTTAAAAAAAATGTGGATTATGTGATTGAGCCGGACACGCAGCAAACTATAAAATCACCGGCCGCAATACTAAGCACCAGTAAACAAAGTTTAGGCGGCAACGATTGCAAAAATATGGCTTTATTCACGGCAGGGGTTTTGTCGGCTTACCGTGATAATGAGTTAAAAGATTTTGATCTTTATTTTAGGTTTGCGGCATACGATTTTTTTGATCGTATTCCCCAACACGTTTTTGTAGTAATGAAGATCGGTAAAAAAGAAATTTGGATCGATCCTGTATTGGATCGTTTTAATGATCATAGACAACCAACATATTTCATAGATAAAAAAATTAATCAAATGGCATTAGTAGCATTATCCGGGGTTTGGAATTCAAACAATACCGATCAACCAACTTATTCAGATTTTGGATCAGTAACCGGTACAATTAGCGATTTTAACAAACAAATTGGATTTACTATTCCGTTTGTAGGTGTTGATTCAAAAGACGCAAACAATATAGTAAACGATCTTACAAAATTGTTTGCAAATAAGCCCAATCCGACAGATTGGAAAGGTTGGGACGCACTGGATATTCAGATTGGGGCACCTACCGGAACTAATGCAATACAAT
The DNA here is from genome assembly GCA_964422385.1 of uncultured Bacteroides sp. GTDB lineage: Bacteria > Bacteroidota > Bacteroidia > Bacteroidales > JACABE01 > JBAXLO01. Next base: position 8,980 of record CAYRBL010000076.1, on the reverse strand, counting down.
GGGTAATTTTAGACGGTGATTCCGTTCAAAATGAGGCTTTAAATTTAGTAGCATATATTAAAGCAAAGGGAACGCAAAACGTAATTGGATATAGTAATTGGTTTAAACGTGATATTACAATTGCTGATATTGCCGACAAATTAAGACGCGGCGGATTTAAAACTGAGGCCGGAATGCTTTTAAATAGTGGATATATAGACGCAACTGTTTCAACAAATACAGGATCGGGCACAAGTGCACCGGGAACACAAGCACCGGGAACAACACAGGCCGGAATGAATATTTGGGTAACCGTTGCAATTGCCGGGGCGGCCATTTTTGCACTAACTAAATTGAAAAAATAATGAGCGCACTTAATTGGATCGTTACTGAGGCAAAAAAGTTAAAAAAGGAATATCCTAAAAGATATACTAAATGGACGGATTACGTGAAACAGGCATCCGCAATTTACGCATCCAAACATAAAGGAGTTTCACCGGTTGGAAAAAAGAAAGCAGCACCTAAAAAAGTAGGCGCAGTAAAAAAGAAAGCGGCACCAAAAAAAGTTGCTAAAAAGAAAGCACCTAAGAAACTAAAATATGCCGGTACTTTAAAAGCACAGGACGGTAAAAAAATGTATAAATATTCACTAGGTAAAAAACCAGTGAACACTCATAAAGATACTAAAAGTCACAATGTTCAAATTAAAGTAGTAAGCGGAACAAAAAAGATCGGTGCGTGGTATGATCACAAACCTTTTACTTTAACGCAATTAAAAAAGATACACAAAGATTTTTTCCGTACAGGTTACGAAAGTTATTTTCACGTTAAAAAGAAAAAGTTAATTGTATCTAAAAAATTAGATTCACAAGTATATTTGGAAAAACAAATGATCCCTTATTTGGGTGTTCAATTTACGGCTCGTAAAGTTCACGCGGACGGATCATTTGGTGATACTAAAAGATTTTCACATATTTCGGATTTGGAAAGTTACATTGATAAACACATCACTTTTTAATTAATTAAAATTCAAAAAAATGGCACGTAGAAAAAGACACACTAAAAAAGTAAGTCACCGTAAGCATAGCAAAAAACGCGGAATGCACGGCATTAGTGGAATGATTACTGATAGTTTATTAACTATTGGTGGCGGTATTTTAGGGCAGTACGCATCTAGTTTTGCTACTTCGCAACTATCTAAAAGTACAATGAGCGAAAAAAATAAGGCATATATCGCGGCAGCCGTACCGGTTGCAGTAGGTTTGGCTTTACCTAAAATTATTAAGTCACCAATGGCAAAAAATATCGGTACCGGTATGTTAGTGATCGGCGGTGTTAAATTAGCGCAAAGCACTGGTGTTATTTCCGGGATATATTCTCCGGCAATGGTGGCACTAGGGCCAAGTGTTCAAAATACACGCGGAGTAGTGGCCGGATTAAGCACACGTAAAGCAGCAATGATCACAGGATAAAATACACTTTTTTCAAACCTTTATTAAATTAAATTTTAAATTATTTTTATGGCACTTAATCAAGTAGGCAACCGCTTAGTTTTTGAAAACGCAAAAGCATTTGCAGCATCACAAGGTTACAATGTATCTCAGGCAGTTTGTACGCAATCCTATGTTCGTTCAGAGGTTGCATTGAGTACAACTTCAACTAATTATCATATTCCGGTTTTGGCTAATGATTCAGCCAATGGCAATGCATTTAATACGGAATATAGGTTGGCCCTTCAAGACGTTATGGTGGTATCGGCTATCGGCCTTTATGTATGTAAACCAAGCAGTTCAACCGCTACAAATTTCGCATTATTCACCAATCCGAATGCTACAACATTCGCAACTGGTGCGGCGCAATTATATACACTTTGGAATTCATTTTTAACAGTTAGTGTAAACAACCAACAAGTAATTCCTAATTTGGATACTTTCCGTTTTTACAATGCACCGCAAACACAAAACGGTGTAGGTATTACCGCGCAAACTGTTTTCCCTATTGATCAAATGGACGGATCAGAAAGCGGATTGGCTGCAATTGAGCCTAACTTTTTATTAAATGGTGCAAGTAATATTCAAGCAAGTATCGTTTTACCTTCGGCTATTACTACCGTTGATGCAAATAGCAGGATTGTAGTTTTATGGAAAGGAATCAAATTACAGAACATTACCAGTGTTCGTTAGAATATTTTTTTCTGATTGTTTTTTAAAATAAAACGGATCCGCGCCGAAGGTCGCGCACTACCTTCACTTTTTTTATCTTAAAAAAATTGATATGCTTAATATTAGATTATTTCAGTCTATTGAATTAAATATCCCAAACGGAAACACTTTGACTCGCATATTTTTCCAAGATCAAGCCCAGTTGCGAAATGCAGCCGTTAATGCGATCACTTTGTACACTCCGGGATCAATAAGCGCAACACCTGTAACAGGATCGACACCGGCAACTTTGGCCGATCTTAAAAAGGCAAGTTTAACTTTATATAGTGGCGATTTACAAGTAGTTTATAATATCCCTTTATTAAGTTTGAATAACATTTCAAACGGTACTGATCCGTGGGTATTTGAATTGCCAGTGTTAGACGGTATTGTTATTAGTTGGGTAAAATCTTATGTTCAATTTTCTACCGCACCGGCCACAACTAATACGGCGGTTGCGTTTGGTGTTGCGTATAGATTACCAAGCGGCTTATAGTTACTTTTTTCAAACCTTTAATATTTAGACAAATGGCATCACCTTACAAACCCGAATTATTCACGATTGAATCCGTTATGGATTTTTATCATAACGCGGACGGTGTCCATTTCAAAGTATTCGGCGGAACTACGGCACAACCGCAGTTCTGTCGATATATCTTTGACGGAAACGAAAAAGAAATCGGAATGCAAAAATTAGAAGAGGCCCTTTACGGGTTGAAATCTAATACTGATAATACTAATCCTTATTTGATTCAAGTTTTTTCCAATCCTAAAAAGAAAGGTGATCCTTTGAATACAACAAATATCGTTTTTCAACTTAATAAGGTTGAAAGGATTTTGCCGTATATGGGCGGAATGATGCAACCGGCATCCGATCCGGAACTTAAAAACATACTATTAAAGATCGTTGAGGGGCAAAATTTATTAGTATCAAAACTAAGTGAGGAAGAAATTGAAGAAGAAGAACCAATGTCTATTAATAGGGCAATTGGATCAATGCTGCAAAATCCGGAAACACAAGCAATGCTTTTAAGTATTGGCGGCGAATTACTTTCGGGCTTTATGAATAGATTAAAACAACCCAGTGCACCAATCACGCAAGGAATTGCAGGAATACCGGACACAGACGAATCAATTGAAATATTGAATTCTTTAATGAGCAAAGGGGTAACTATTGAACATTTAAGAAAATTAAATGCAATGAGTTCAAATAAATTATCAACCTTATTAATGATGTTGTAAAATGGCTAAAAGTAATTTTATAAAAGATAATCAAAATTTAATTATTACAACCGTTGTAATATTTTTAAGTTATAAGAAAATTATTTTGCCATTAATGGAAAAATTGGGTTTGACTAAATCACAAGCCGAATCAAATATTTTAAATGAAAGTACTAATCCCAATTCGCCGTGGTCACCGTTATATTGGAAAAGCGCGGGACGTGGTGCGCTTATTTTAACTGATAATGCAGCGAATAGTTTTAGCGAAACAATATACAACGCACCCGGTTGGCTTTATGATGATTTTGAAAAAGTTTTGGGAGTATTTAAACAATTAAAATCTAAAAGCCAAGTATCTTTTTTAGTTGATCGTTTTAATGAAAAATATAATAAAGATTTGTTACTCTGGTTACAAGGTGGATCATTTTTGGATTGGCCTTCAGATCGTTTTAGTTCAGATCAAGTAGGGCAATTAATTGATTATGTAAATAATTTAAAATCTGAATAATGAAAAATAAAATTCCTTTATATATTGGCATAGGTATTGGATTAATATTTTTATTTAAATATTTAAATAAGAAAAAATTAATTCCTAATTATTCGGCTTATCAATATTTATTCCAATCAAACGCACCAAAAGACAGTACAGGAATATTTCTAAATATGGGCGGTAAAGTATATGATCAAAATTTTAATGAAATATATACCCAATTAACAAATGATTTTACCGGATATACTATTTTAAGTGAAACTTCGGACACTTACAATGTAAAATTCGGAAAAGATTATTTGACAGGAACGGACGCAATTATTTTTAAATCAGACGTAGCAAAATAATAATTATGAAAAAGAACTATATCTATTATGCCATTGGCGCAGCAATTTTAATTTATTGGTATAAAAATAAAGACAAAAACAAAACCGTTATTGATACTACAACCGGGGCCGGTATCGTTAAAACCGATCTATCAAGCGCGGCAAGTGGATCAGATATGATTCAAAATTTACCTAATAGTTTAGATATAGTATTGAATCCGGAATCAGGGGCCGTGCAAATGGTACCATCACCGGCTACAATTATGCCATACATTAAAACAATGCAAACGTCAAACGATCTAAATGTTTCTCCGTGTTGTAATTGTGTAAATGCAATGAGTGGAATAAAAACAATGCCGTACACCTGTTAATCACTTTATTCAAACCTTTTATTATGCTTAAATATTCCGTTAATTTTATAGGCTACAATTCAGCCGCACAGATAGCCAGTGAATGCAATAGCATCACCTTTTTAAATTTAGGAACGGCAACGGCATACATTGAAGGGGTGCCAATAATAAGCAATAATAGTATTGCCATTGACGGAAACGAATGTGAATACACAAACGATTTTTTTAACCTAACTTTTGATTCTACCGGTACACAAAATTTGGTAGTTATCAAAAAAACATACGTTAAGTAATGGGAATACTAATAAAAAATAATATTGTTAATCAGAAAGGGAATCCGGCTTGGTATGAAAGCAGTTTGGCCACAAGGCCGATCGCTAACCTGCAAGGCCGTATGTTCGTTGATACGGACACACCTTCAACCGGTATATACCGTGATAATGGCACTACGTGGGATCAGGTGGCCGATCCCGGGGCCGGATCAAGCGGAACACTACAACAAGTTACAACCAACGGATCGAGCACTAATGTGGGTATATCAGTTAGCGCAAACGGTATCGGAATCGGAACGGATATCCCCGGGGCTAATATTTTAGATATTCACGGCACAACCGGAGTATTGGCACAATTAGAAAATACCGGTGCACAAAATAGTTTGCTTTCATTTAGGAATCAAGGATCCGGGGTTTGGTCGATCGGTAACGGATATAATGCCGGGGCCAATGATTTTATAGTTTATGACGCGGTTAGTTTTATAAATAGATTTACAATAAAAAGCACCGGACAAACATTTATAGGATCAGATACTACAAGTAGCGGACTGTTTGTTGTAAATAGTTCAACAAGCGACAATCACATTGTTGTATTGGGTGCCAACGCGCCCAGTGTAAGGATAAGGAATGCCGGAACGTCACCAACTTTGAATGTTGGTTTGGGAATTTCAACGGCTGCAAATAATTTTATTCAAGGATCAGTAAGTGGTAACTTTTGTATTTTCAATGCAAGTACAACGGCATCACCAATATTATTTGGGGTTTATGATTCCGGATCAGCAAATACAGTAGAGGCCGCAAGAATAAGCGCATCACGAAATTTTTTAATTAATACTACAACTGACGGCGGTTATAAATTATCAGTTAATGGAACTACTAATTTAACAAGCACTTTAACTGTTGGGCCGTTAGGAACAGGCGCGGCGGGTATTCAATTAAGCGGAAACGATCAAGCAAATACAAGACTTAAAATTTCAAATATTGGTAGCGGCGGTATGTCTTATAGTGTTGTAAGTGGAAACCCCGGCACATCAAATGCCGGATTTGCAATATATGACGAAACAAATTCGGCAACTAGATTATATATTACAAATGCCGGTAATATTGGAATTAATACATTTTCACCTAATTATGTTACTGCAAATAGGACTGTATTGGATGTAAATGGAACAAATACTAGTTTAATTGCTTTAAGTGTAAGCGGAACTCCAAAATCATATTTTTATTTTGACGGAAACGATACGCAATTATTTAGTAAAACTAGTTTAGGTTTATATTCAAATAGCACTGAAAGATTAAGAATTGAACAAAGTACGGGAAACGTTTTAATTGGAACTACAACCGATAACGGGGCAAAATTGCAAGTTAATGGATCAATAGCAATTGGAAATTCAGTTGCGGCAGGTGTTGCAGTAGCAAGTACACATAAAGTTTCAATATTAATAGGCGGAGTACAATATTATTTATTAGCATCAAACGTATAAAAAAATGAAAACAATACAACCAGTTTCAATTTGGGTTAATGGCAAAAATGATAGTGCAACTATCTTTAATTTAACCTGTATTAATGATAACCTTTACAATAGTGCAGTATTTTACTTTGAATTAAAAGATAGTGCATTTGTAACTATTGCGGACGGTAATTTGACTATGTCTTTACCTGATTATGAAACCGATTGGGCTACAAATGACGCGGCTTATAGTTGGTCAGCAAGTCAATTAAATTTAGTAATCACTGGTGATTATGTTGCACCGGTTTAATATTACTTTTTTCATACTTTTATAAAAAAACAAATGGAACACAAACAGGCATTAGCAGTAATTAAAGAAGTATTAGACGCAGCCGTTAAAGGCGGAGTGTTTCCTAATATGGACGCAAGTTTTACGGCCGCACAGGCTTATAATATCATTGCGAATAAATTAGTAGATAAAGAAAAAGAACTTAACGAACTTGACTAATAATAATTTAGATACGTATTCGATAGGCGGATTTTTTTTGAATTATTCGTTGTATATACTTTCATTGATGCAATTTGAACAGGCAACTAAAATTAGTTTAATGATCATTAGCGGAGTGGCCGGTGTTACAACAATTATTTACAATATTAAAAAGATGCAAAAATGAAAAACGGTAAAACAACAATTTTCGGCGCATTAGCGGCGGCCTGTGGATTCCTTGGAACACAAACCGGAATTTTAGGAATAGTCGGGCAAATAGGCACCGGCCTTTTTACTTTCTTAATGGGTGCGGCTGCAAAAGACGCAACTACACAAAATTAGTTTTATGGCTGATTTTAGAAATGAATCTAAATATTACCCCTTAGGGATAAGATCTAACAACCCTTTGAATATTGGCGGTACCGGTTGGCAAGGCCAAACCGGAACGGCTAATAATCCACAAGGTGAGGCTATTTTTGAAGATATGGCGCACGGTATTAGGGCCGCAGCAATCAATCTATATAATTACTATACAAAACGCGATCTAACAACCATTCGCGGAATCATTAACCGTTGGGCACCGTCAGACGATCCCAACGCAAACAATGATCCGGATAGTTACGCAAACTATGTAGGACGTGAAACTGGTATTGATCCGGACACGGAATTTGAATTGAATGCGGCTAATTTTAAGGCAATCTTAAAATCTATGACCAATATGGAACAGGGCCCTAAGTTTGCAGCATTGATCCCGGATTCAGATTTTGATCTAGGTATCAAACTAGCAAACAAACAGGAATTAATCATTAAATCTATCAAAATCGGCGGCTTATTTATCTTACTAATATTTTCATATTACTTTCTATCAACTAAAAGATATTAACAACCCCCCGATCGTTTGAGAGTCAAAACCGGTATTTATATCGGTTTTTTTATGCACTTTACAAAAAATAAATTTTCCTAAATATTTGGTTTATTCAAATTTTGCTGTCACATTTATAGTGACAAATGAATTTTTTAATTAAAAACTACCAAAATGGAAATGAATTTTCCCCCAACAGACCGTGAAATATTAACAGATATTTCATCCGTAGAAAAAAAAATTAACGATCTTATTGAACTTAGAAACCTTGTAAGGATCAAAAATGTTCAAATTATTTTTCAGGCAATCAATCCGGACGGATCAGATCGTTTCGGTCAAATTGATCAGTCAAACGTTCCCTTTAATTTACCAGGCGAATTGTCAAACCTTTTAGACGATAGTTTGGACCACTACACACGTTTAAGGCATTCACTTTTTTCATTCCTTAAAAGAAATACAAATGAAAATTAAACAGGCCCCAACGGAAAAAAACTATTGCGTTAAATTACTTGTAAAAGATAAAGTAGTCTATAAAAATGATTTTATAGACTTTGATTCCGTTTGTGAAGGGATTAATGGTTTGAAAAAAGTAGGTGTTGATAGTCAATTTAAAATTGAAATTTATCATAAAGACAAACTTTTGACAACTTGGTTATTTCTTAAAAAGTAAATTTCAACAATGACAAATGAAACCGAAATTTTACAACAATTAACACTTAGAAGATACGATCCTGATTATATACCAAAACCGGATCATAAACTTTTTACCGTCCGGGATTGCTTGGTTGGATCGTGCGGTAATTTTATTGCGCTTACCGGTTTGCCAAAAACCGGTAAGTCGCTTTTTCTTAGTGCAATTGTAGCCAGTGCGTTCAGCCCTATTGATAATTTTCAAATGAAATTGAATTTGCCACCGGATCGGAAACGTGTTTGCTACATTGATACTGAATCAGGCGAACACGATATGTATCGGCAAATGGAACGGATCAGAAAGTTTATTGGTGTTAATCGTTTGCCGTCTAATTTAGATGCATTTAGCGTGCGTGAAGATAATCATACAATAATCATTGCGTACATTTTAGCCTATTTACAAGTATCACCTGATTGTTCCGTCCTTTTAATAGACGGAATTTTGGATCTATGCCTTAACTACAATGATGAGCGCGAGTCAAGGGAATTAATCCAATTTTTAAAAATGATCACTAAAACATTTAATATTTTAGTGATCATTGTTTTGCACCTTGGAAAAAAAGATAATCACACACTGGGAACACTTGGCAGCGCGTCCGATCGTTACGCACAAAGTACATTAGTAATTGAAAAAAATGTTGAAAATCAAAC
>CAYRBL010000075.1:0-11059 GCA_964422385.1 uncultured Bacteroides sp. | reverse complement strand
AATTTTAACAAAAACAAAATGAAACTAGTCAAAAACAAAATGGACGCTATCCTTTCGTGATAGTACGATTTGCTAGGAAAAGTGAAATTTGGTCAGAAAAAGTGAAATTGCTAAAACAAAATGAAATCACATAAACAAAATGGAATTGCAATGAAAAAAAAGAAATGAATGTGAAAACTCGGCTGTTTTTACCAAAATATGTGAAATATATCTAAATACAAGCAAAAAGATAATTTTGATGCGATTATAATAAATATACTTGTGTTTATTTTAGTATGAGTAAAGCTAATTAAACTTCAAAAAAAAGTCAAATTATAAATCTAAAAACGATATTAGTTGTTATAATAAAATAACCAATTAAAAATAATAATTACAATGAAATTAAAAACAGTATTTGCTATTTTAGCAGTAGGAAGCATGCTTTCATTTGCTGCTTGCAACCATCAACCAGCCAAAAGTGATGATAAAGCTGCAACAGCCGACACCACTAAAGCTGCAATAGGAAAATATACTTGTCCGATGCATCCTGAAATCGTGCAAGATAGCATGGGCACCTGCTCCAAATGTGGTATGGACTTAGAAAAAGTAACAGCCAAAAAACAGGATTCAACAAAGAAATAATTTGAACATAACAATAGCCATTATAATTATATATATGTATAATGGCTATTGTTTTTTTAGTTAGATAAGATATTTATTCTTGAAATTCGTTTTCGATACTCTCGCGTAAATCGTACAAAAGCCATTCTTTTTTTATTACCGAAAGTTTTTCCATCTGCAATAGTTTTATAAAATCTTTAATACCCAAAGGCTCGTTGCCGTTGCCATGTATTAAAACGATGCTGCCCACATGTATTTGTTGCCCTTTTGCAAGCCATGCGTCGCTGCCAATAGGTATCAGACCATAGTTGGTAACACTATCTACAATATCGTGATTGGATATTAAACCTGGGAAACGTATAAAAGTAGAGGGGATAAATCCATGCTCCAATAAGGCGATTTCGGTTCCTGTTATTTCAAAATTAAGGTCGGTGCCAGGTTCTAAAAGAAAATTATTTTTAAGAGGTTTCTTCGGATTGTATTTATGATTAAAAGTATGATTAATCCAAGTAACATAAATCTCGTTAGAGTCGATAAGTTTCTTCAACCACTTTAAATCTTCGGTATGCGTAAGCATAAACTTGCCCGAAATAGAGAGTGCAATAGGCACTGGTGTCTCTGTTTTCTTAAACTCATTGAGCAGGGATGTAAATATAATCCTGTCTAATGGCTTATGTGAAGGACATAAATCAATGGTCAATGTTACTCCCTTTTCTTTAGGATAGCCGTGTGTAATACCAGAGTTTTGCAAGGAAACCGAATGCGCTTTTGCTGCAAGAAGTGCTTTTACATAAGCAGTGGTTTTATACTTATTAAGTATTTGTTGCCAGCTCAAAGGCGTTGCAGATAATTGATCGGAAGGAATAATAAGGGTTTCGAGATTATCGGGGTCTACACATAAATAAAATTGTTTACCGGAGTTTTCATAGCTTCTTATAATTATAAGTTCGTTATTGTTTAGATTCCCAATTGCAAAATATGCTTTATAATTTCGGATATTGTGCTGAGCAGTTAGCGTACTATTGCAAAAGAAAAAGAGTGTTATAAATAAGATTTCTTTTAAGATGTAGGATTTGTGAAATGGAAAAACAGGCATTATATTTTTAATTATTTGTTGGTGCAAAATTACACAATATTTATGAATCGTGTTCTAAACTTAGGTCTTATTCTAATATTATTTATGAAAAAAAGGTTTTATTAAAATAAATAAATTAAAAGCGCATTTATAACATAAAAAATAGTATCTTTGAAAACTTAAAAATGGCTATGATAAAGTTGAATTTTCCAGAATATACATTCAGAACTTCTATTAAAGATGAAAAGTATATGATATTTGATACTGTTAGGAAAAAGTATGTACGCTTAACCGAAGAAGAGTGGGTGAGACAGCATTGTATTTTGTATTTAATAAATCAAAAACAATGTCCGGCTACTTTGTTGGCTATTGAAAAAGAGCTGTCGGTGAATACGATGAAGAAACGAACTGATATTGTAGTCTATTATAAAGAAGGAACACCTTTGCTAATTGTTGAATGTAAAGCACCATCAATAAAAATTAGTGAAGAAGTATTTGAACAAGCAGCAAGATATAATTTAACGTTAAAAGTAAACTTTTTGATGGTTACTAATGGTATACAACATTATTGTTGTGCCATCGATCATCAAAAGCAAAGCTATACTTTTTTAAAGGAAATACCTGCTTACAAAGATATGATACAATTATAAACTAATACAATTAAACCAATTTTACTATGAAAGCAATGATTTTAGCAGCAGGAATGGGCACTCGCCTCAGACCTTTAACAGATACAAAACCCAAAGCATTAGTTGAAGTCAATGGAAAACCTATGATTTCTTATGTTATCGAAAGTTTAACAGCCGCAGGAGTAACTGATATTATAGTTAATGTGCATCATTTTGCTGACCAGTTGAAAGAATATTTTGATAAGAACTTGTTTGAAGCAGATATTGTAATTTCAGACGAAACAGATGTGCTTTTGGATACTGGAGGTGCATTAAATAAAGCAGAATGGTTTTTAAGAGGCGACGAATCTTTTATAGTTCATAATGTAGATATCATGTCGGATATTAATCTGGAAGAACTTATCTCTAACCATGTACAGAATGAATCAATGGCAACATTAGCTGTTAGAAGCCGACATAGTTCCCGTTATTTATTGTTCGATAATCAACATCAGTTGATAGGTTGGGAAAACGTAAAGACACATGAGATGAAGCTTGTGAAGCCAAAGAAAGGCGAAGTACATTCCTTTGCTTTTAGCGGCATTCAAATCATCGATCCGGAGATATTTCCATTGATAAAAGAGACTGGTGCCTTTTCGTTAATTGATTTATATCTTCGTTTGGCGGCATCCTACCACATCAGGTTTTATGCTCATGATTATTCGCATTGGTTTGATTTAGGTACTGCTGAAAATATTGCTGAGGCTGAAAAGAGCTTCTTTTAATTATATTATTTTATGAACGAATCATTCTTATCAAAGACTGCTAATTTTATTTTAGATAAATATAAAGAGCATACAGAAGATATTTGTATCGTATTGCCCAACAGAAGAGCTAGCTTGTTCTTGCGAAGATTTATTGCCGAAAGATTAGCTAAGAATGTATGGTCACCTAAGATATTTTCTATAGAAGATTTCATCGAAAATCTTTCTGATTATCATTTAGCAGATAACATATCATTGCTTTTTTATTTATATAAAATCCATCAAGAAATAGAAGGCAAAGATGCCCGCGATTTCGACGATTTTATGAGTATGGGTGAAATAATGCTTCATGATTTTAATGAAGAAGAACTATACCTTACAGATGTAGAAGCACTGTATGCTTACTTATCCGAAGCAAAAGCTATCAGTTTATGGAATCTCGATGGACAGCCTTTAAGCGAATTTCAAAAGAAATATCTTAAGTTTTATAATTCTCTTTATATTTATTATAAAAACCTAAACGATACTTTAGCAGCTAACAATATAGCTTATCAAGGTATGATGTATAGGGGCGTAGCTGAGCACATTGCTACCAAAGAAACATCCTATAAAAAGATAATCTTTGCAGGATTTAATGCATTAACCCGTTCGGAAGAGGCAATTCTTGATTATTTGTTAAAAGAAAATAAAGCAGAAGTATTGTGGGATGCCGACAACTACTATGTTAAAAATACAATGCAAGAGGCTGGTAGGTTTGTAAGGAATTATATGCAAACCTGGGCTAAACCTGAATTTAACTGGGTTGAAGATAATTTTGCGACAGATGCCAAAGAAATAAATGTGATTGGTATTGCTCAAAAGATAGGGCAGGTAAAGTATGCTGGAAGTATATTAAAAGAGTTATATCTTAAAAATGGCAACCTTGACAATACAGCCATCGTTTTGAGTGATGAAAATCTATTGCTTCCTATGTTACATTCTATCCCTCCCGAACTAGAAGAGTTTAATGTAACGATGGGGCTTTCGTTTAAAAATACTACCTTGTTTAGCTTGTTTGATAGTATTTTGTTTATGCACGAAAATAGAACTCGTCTAATAAAATCAACTACTGCCAAGGGCTTTTATTATAAAGATGTATTAAAAGTATTGTCCCATCCCTACATTCGGAAAGTAGCACAAGTAGACGATATTATTGCAAAGATATCTACATCAAATAAGATAAGCTATAGATCTGACGAATTGTTTTCGGGTAAAGGAGAAGATCTTTTTAATGAGAATAACCTTCGGTTTTTATTTATTTATTATGAAAAACCAGGGCAAATAATTAACTGTCTACATAAATTAATAGATATTCTGAAGCTACATTTAAAAGATAGCAATGCAGATATGCTCGAAAAAGAATATCTTTATCATTTTGCAAAGCTATTGTACAACTTAAATGCAATCCCAGAGCTACACCAATCCATAATAAAGCTACAAACATTCCGTAAGATATTTACCAGATTAGCTTCAAATGCTACAATTCCTTTTTATGGAGAGCCTTTAAAAGGTTTACAAATAATGGGGATGCTAGAAACAAGAACACTTGACTTCGAAAATGTAATCATATTATCAGTTAACGAAGGCATATTACCTACTTCAGGTATTGCAAATTCTTTTGTGCCTTTAGATATAAAAAGAGAGTTTGGTTTGCCGGTTTATCAAGATAAAGATGCTGTGTTTGCCTATCATTTCTACAGATTGTTGCAGCGCGCATCAACAGTTTATGTTTTGTATAATACCGAAAGCGATGATTTTTCGGGTGGAGACAAGAGTAGGTTTATATATCAACTTACACACGAACTTCCATTGTTTAATCCAAATATTAAGATTAATGAATCTTTGTTGAATGTAAGCATCTCTACAGATATTGATACAGAAGCTATCGTTATAGAAAAAGATGCGCTTATTAATTCATTATTATTTCAAAAAGCCACAAAAGGATTCTCAGCAAGTGCACTGAATACTTATATAAATTGTAGTCTGCAGTTCTATTTCAAAAACATTGCCGACATACAAGAGCCCGAAGAAGTAGAAGGCGTTATAGAGGCAAATACCTTAGGTTCGGTTATTCATTCCGTGCTTCATGAATTGTATACATCATATACCAGCCAGGTTCTTACTACAGAAATGATAGATGCAATGCTTCCTAAAGTTGAGCAATTAGTTATTGATAAGTTTAAGGATATTTATGTAGATGGAGATATTTCTTTTGGTGTAAATTTACTTACTTCTCAAATGGCAGTGGTGTATATTAATAATTATTTAGCTTATGAAAAAAATCAAATAAATAAGTTTGCTAAAGAGAATACATATATTACTGTAAAATCTCTTGAACAAAAATATGAAACTATAATTGAAATAAAAACTGACAATACAATTTTACCCGTCAAATTGATTGGCTACATAGATAGGGTAGATGCTATTGCAAATATGTTAAGGATTACAGATTATAAAACAGGTAAAACGGAGAAAAGAGAACTCAAAATAGAAATACCTCTTGAGGTAATAACAGAAAGTAAATATGCAAAGAGTTTTCAAATATTGATGTATGCCTATTTATATTCGAAAGAGAATCCAGATAACCTTCCATTAATTGAATCAGGGATTATTTCATTTAGAAGTCTTGCCAATGAGTTTATGAATTTAAATTTTGTGGGTGATGATACTATTTCTAAGGATACATTAGTAATGTTTGATGATTTAATAAAACAATTAATGCAAGATATTTTTGATTCAGGATTGCCTTTTACTCAAACATTGCAAACTGATAATTGCAAATATTGTGTTTATAAAGAGATTTGTGGTAGGTAAATTGTTTATGTAACTTGTATCATTATTTAATTATTAAGAAAAATTAAGATATAACCGACTAAAATAAATATAAGATTTTAGGAATATAATTAAAATAACAGTACTTTTGTCAACTTATTTAGAAATGAATTCACAATTATAAATTAAAAATAATATAATACAATGAAGCACGTTTTCTTTAAATTTAGTTTAGTTATTGTTTTTGTTACACTTTTTGCTTTTAATAAAGTGAGTGCTCAAACAAATCAATATCTTAGTTTTGATGGTACCGATGATTGGGTTAGCGTACCCAATGCATCATCATTAGTTGTTGGTTCAACAGCTATGTCAATCACAGGATGGTTTTATGATAATAATTTAAATTATGGTCAGGGGATGATGGGATTCCGTTCGGGTACTGAATCTTTTTATCTTATATCTTTAAATAATGGTCAGATTGAAGCACGTTTTATCAATTCATCAAACGTAACTTCTCAACCAGCTATTCCTGCTAGTACTATCATTCCAAATGTATGGCAGCATTATGCATTTGTTTACGATGGTTCTCATACCTATTTTTATGTTAATGGCACATTAGTTTCAAGTGCTACAGCTTCGGGTTCACTTTCAATAGGAACTAATGCTTTTGCTATTGGTAAAAGTCCTTTAGGTTCTTTTAATTTTTATTATAATGGAAACATCGATGAAGTTTCATTATGGAATAAAGCTTTAACTCAAGCAGAAATTCAAGGCATAAAAAACAATGAAATTAATATGGCAAGTAATCCTACTGGCTTACTTTTATATTATAAGTTCAACCAAGGAGTACCTGGTGGAAACAATACAGGTATAACTTCATTACATAACGAAGTTGCTGCTAATTCTCCTTTATACGATGGAGTACTTAATAGTTTTGCACTTACAGGTACATCTTCAAATTTTGAAGGTACTTTAAATACATCTTTTCAAGCTATATCTTTTCCACAATTACAACCTAAATTAACTACTGCAGCTCCTTTTAAACTTAATGCTACTGCTACTTCAGGTCTACCTGTTGGCTATACTCTAGTTTCAGGACCTGCTACTTTGCATAACGATTCAGTTATTTTAAATGGAACACCTGGTACAGTAAAAATAAAAGCATATCAATATGGAAATGCTCAGTATGATACAGCTGCGCCTATTACAAATACTTTCGATGTAGTTGATCCAAATGTAAACGTACCTACAATTGATGCACGTCATCCATTAAATGGGAATGTGTATATGCCTTCACTTGCTAAAATACAATTGGCAGCATTAGCTACTATTAATTATCCTTCTTTATTCTCAATTCAGGACTTAAAGTTTAAGATTGGTAGTACTACTATTCCTGCTCACGATTTTGGAAATGGTCATTATACAGCTTGGTGGCAACCATCAGCTTATGGTAGCTATGCTGTGCAGATTTTATCTACCAATAACTATGGTGCTGTTGGTACTGTTACTGTAAATATAAATGTAGTTCCTGCTAATAACGATACAACAGTACAGGCTTTTAGTGGTGTTCTTATTAACACAGGTATTCCTTCAGTTATTGTAGATGGTAATCTTCCTTCTTATATAGGAGCTTACGATACTATTATTGCTACTTTAACCGTAAGTTGCCCTAGTGGTGGTTGTGGTGCTTGGGATCATACTGCAAGTATAGAAGCTAAGAGTCATGAAGGAAATTGGTTTGAGATTATTCGTTATATCACTCCTTATGCTACTGCTTGTTCTCATAAAATAAACCTTGCCGATTACGAATCTTTATTAAAAGGTAAAGTAACTTTTAGAGTTAGTTGTGGTACTTTAGATAATGGTTATTTGTATGCATTGTCTTTCCAATTTAAGAGCGGTACTCCTGCTCATATGTATAGTCAGGTTGCTAAAGTATGGGATGGTAGTTATGATTTCGGTAATTATGCCAATCTTCAACCAATAAGTATCTTTAATTATACTTATCCTACAGGAGTTGTTTCTTCTAAATTAAAACTTATTTCAACTGGTCATGCAGGTCCAAGTAATACCAATAATGCTGCTGAATTTTACGATGCAACTCATCATGTTTATGTAAATAATGTAAATACTTTTACACAACATAACTGGGTTACTTGTAATCCAAATCCTGATAACTGTATGCCACAAAGTGGTACTTGGCAATACAATCGTGCTGGCTGGTGTCCAGGTTCAATTGCTAAACCTTTTGATTATGATTTAACTCCTTTTGTTAGTACTTCAAATATTGCTCTGAAATATATGTTGTACGAACAATATGTAGATTTATGTAATCCTCACCACCCAAATTGTGTTAGTGGAACTACTTGTACTGATTGTAATGCAGATTCTCAACCATTCTTAGTTGTGGCTTGTAATATGATTAATTTCTTTAGTGCTCCTCCACCTAATCCTCCAATGCAAAACGTTGAGGAACATAGAAAAGATTTCGGTTTGGCCGTTTATCCTAATCCTTCTAATGGTTTATTTAATTTAGCATCAAATAACAAACCTGATAATGTTTGCAGTGTTGTTATCTATAATTTGATGGGTAATGTAGTAAGTCAATTCGAATGGAGAGGCGAAAATACTACTATTAATCTTACTAATTTTGCTACTGGCGTATATATTATGAAAGTTAGCAATAAAGATAGAGTTGAGGTTAAAAAACTAATGGTTCGTTAGTCCTTTCTTTTACTTTTTATTTTAAAAAGCTCCTTAGTTGTTCGCAGCTAAGGAGCTTTTTTTGTTAAAAATGTAATATATTTTAAAAGAATGTTCGTTTATGTATAAAAAAGTAGTATTTTTGTAACCTAACATTTCTAAACTTCTCTTTATTGTAATTTGATATTTACATCAAATAGTTTAATTGAATTAATTTTTTATTATTAAGCGCTAAAACAGTTTTGAATTTTAATAATTATAAACAAATAAATAAATACTATGAAAAGATTTTACTTTAGATTTTGTATGTCTTTATTGGTTCTGGTTATGTTTACTTTTGCTAAAGTAAATGCACAATCAAATCAATATTTAGATTTTGCTCCTGATGCAACTACTCCTACTTTGAGCGACTATGTGAATGTACCTAATGCTTCTGCTTTAGTTTCGGGTGCAAATGCTTTGTCGATGACAGGTTGGTTTTATGCCAACACTCTTGCTTATGGTCATGGAATGATGGGCTTTCGTGGAACTGGAACTACTTTTTATATGATCGAATTAGGTAGTGGCTCAATCGAATGTAGGGTATATGTAGGAACAACTTTATATACATATACTGCTCCTGCCGGTACAGTTATTCCAAATATTTGGCAGCATTATGCATGGGTGTATGATGGAACAGCTGCTAAGTTGTATTTAAATGCTACTTTAGTTGGTAGTGTTGCCTGTTCAGGTACTTTCTCAACTTCTGCAACCGTGCCTTTTATAATTGGTTTAAGTCCTGTAACTGGTTATAATTTTTATTATAGTGGTCACATTGATGAGGTTTCTTTATGGAATAAAGCACTTACACAAGCTGAAGTTTTAAATATTAAACAAAATGAATTAACAGGTGCTGAAGCTGGTTTAAAACTTTATTATAAGTTTAATCAAGGTGTACCTGGTGGCAATAATGTAAGTATTACCAAACTCGTTTCTGAAGTAAATTCTCCAACTTATGATGGCGATTTAATGAACTTTGCTATGACTGGTGCTACTTCTAACTTTAATGGTACTTTAAATACATCTTTTCAAGCCATTGCTTTTGCTCCTATTGGTCCTAAACTAACTACAACTCCTCCTTTTAAACTAACTGGTACTGCTACTTCTGGCTTACCTTTAGGCTATACATTGGTTTCAGGTCCTGCTACTATCTCTAACGATAGTGTGCATTTAACTGGCATTCCAGGTACTGTTGTTATCAAAGCTTATCAATATGGAAATGCTACTTACGATACAGCTGTCCCTGTTTTAAATACCTTTGCTGTTGTTGATCCAAATCTAAATGTTACCAATATCGAAGCTCGTCATCCATTGGCTGGCAATGTATATATGCCTACTTTAGCTAAGATACAATTAGCTGCTTATGCTACCATTAATTATACTCCTTTGTTTTCTATACAAGATTTAAAGTTCAAAATTGATGGCGGTACTCCTATTGCTGCTCACGATTTTGGCAATGGTCACTTTACTGCTTGGTGGCAACCTACTACTTACGGTGCGCATGTTATCGAGATTTTATCTACTAATAATTATGGTGCTGTTGGTTCAAAGATTGTAAATATTAATGTTATACAAAATGCAAATGATACAACTATTGAAGCATTCAGTGGCGTTATCAATACCTCTTCGGTAGTTAGTGAAGTTATTGTTGAAGGTCAATTACCATCTTATATTGGTGCTTATGATACTATTATTGCCACCTTAACTGTATCGTGTCCTACTGCCGGATGTGGTGCTTGGGATTATGTTAGAAGTATAAGAGCTAGGAGCCACGAAGGTGATTGGTTCGAAATTATTCGTTATGTTACTCCTTATGGAACTGCTTGTTCTCATAAGATAAATCTTGCTGATTATATGTCAATCCTTAATGGTAAGGTTACTTTCAAGGTTCAGGGTTTGGACGATGGCTATTATTATAAACTATCATTTACTTTTAAATCAGGTGCTCCTCCACACAAATACAGTCAGGTTACTCAGGTTTGGGATGGTCATTATGATTTTGGTAATTATGCCAACCAACAACCTGTAAGTATCTATAATTATACTTATCCAGCTAATGTTCAGGCTTCACGTATCAAACTTATCTCTACAGGTCATGCTGGTCCAAGTAATACCAATAATGCTGCTGAATTTTACGATGCTACACATCATATTTATGTTAATAATGTGAATACGTATACGCAACATAACTGGACTACTTGTAATCCTAATCCTGATAACTGTATGCCTCAGAGTGGTACTTGGCAATACAATCGTGCGGGTTGGTGTCCTGGAACCATAGCACAGCCATTTAATTTTGATATCGCATCTAATGTTATTGCCACAAATAATATTGCTCTTAAATATGTGTTTTTCGAGCAATATATTGATTTATGTAATCCTAATCATCCTAGTTGTGTGTCTGGTACTACATGTACAAATTGCGCTGCCGATGCCCAACCTTTCTTAGTTGTTAATTG
>CAYRBL010000074.1:0-11130 GCA_964422385.1 uncultured Bacteroides sp. | reverse complement strand
CGACAAATATGGAAGTTAATACAAATCCTGCCACTGTTTTTGTTCCAAATCGTGGTCCTAATATTTTTACACCTATAATAGTTAAAGGAATATTAAAACATAGCGCAGTAAAACCAACTGGCGAACCCAAAACATAATGTAAAACGATTGCAATTCCATAAATGCCACCGGGAACAATTTTGTAGGGAGTTATAAAAAATACATAGCCACTTGCAACAAATAAAGTGCCGATAAAGATTAAACCATAATCTTTAAACCATTTTTTGGAGAATACTTTTTCGCTTTGTAAAAGTGACATTTTAAATAAAAAAAATTATTCTGCTACTTTCTCTTTAAGCGATTTAAAACCTTCGCCCAAAATTTCATTTGCATCAATAACTGTTAAAAAAGCATGAGGGTCGATAGAATGAATGTATTCTTGAAGCATCGCCACTTCGCGTCGGCTAACTACTGTAAAAATAATTTTCTTCTCCTTATTATTATACATACCATTTCCATTAATAAAAGTTCCACCCCTATGAATATCGTTGATAATTTTATCTCTTATCTCATTATATTTATCAGAGATAATAAATAACGCCTTATCATAACTTACACCATCTAGTACTACGTCAATTACTTTACCAGTAACAAAAATAGTAATCCATGAATACAAAGGTATTTTCCAATCTCTAAAGATAATAAGTCCTAAAAGCACAATCACTGAATCTACATAAATCATAAGCTGACCTAAAGGTAAATGTGTGTATTTTGCAAATATCATTGCAATAATATCTGATCCACCTGAAGTAGCTTTTGATTTAAAGATAAGTCCTAAACCAAACCCTATCAGTACTCCGCCAAAGATACAAGCTAAAAGTACATCTTTTGTAAGATCCATCGTGCCATTCATCATTATTTTTGGATTTTCTCCTACATACAACGTTAGCAGATCCATAAAAACAGATGCAAGTATCATCCCAACAACAGTTTTAACACCAAAACGAGGTCCTAATACTTTTATACCTATTATAGTTAAAGGGATATTCATTGCCAAACCAAAAATACCCACTGGGATTACAGGGATTAAGTAATGTACTACTATACCAATACCGTATACTCCGCCAGGTACTATATGATAAGGATTTATAAAAAAAACAAAACCTGCTGCTAATATGAAGGAGCCTAAAATTATTAAGCTATAAGAAAAAAACTATTTTCTTGAAAAAACTTTTTCTTTTGTTAAAAATGCCATGATATTTATTTGTTTTAAGATGAAATATAAGGTGTAAATTTATTTAAATTTGATTTTGCAAAATTATCAAAAGCTCTGCGATAAATAAAATAATAAGTCAAGTAATATTACTATAATTAATTTTAACATTTTTTAGTAACAATTTTTTAATATAATTATTGTGATAAAATAAAAGCTCAACAAACTGCTTTTCGTAACTTTATAGAGCTATTTGCAGTATAAGAAAATTGCTTTTTAGATAAATTGTTGATAAATATTTATTTTTATGTAAAGTTTTTTGGCTCTGTTAATAATATTTTAGTTATTTTTGCGTCTTCTAATTTAGGAAAATCACCTTTTTTAGATGGCATATATTGAATAGTTTAATTTTATATTTAAAATAAAACACTTAATAATAGAACAAAATTTGTTTGATTATAATAAAATAGGGCTCAAAATCAAGAATAATTTATTATTTTTGTTGTTTATTCGTTATTTTACAAAATTATTTTTGGCTTATGAATAAATTTATTAGTTATGAGAAATAAAATATTTACACTTTTGTTATTCTTGTTCATAGCAAGCACTACTTCAGTATTTGCTCAGCAAGAAGCACAGTTTAGTCAGTTTATGTTTAATAAATTATCCTTTAATCCGGGTGCAACTGGCATTAATAAAAAGATATGTCTATCAACTTTTGCGAGACAGCAATGGATGGGATTTACTGATCCTACCGGTGATAAAACAGCACCTCAAACAATGATGGTTTCATTGGATGCATGCTTTAATTTCACTCAGAAAACAAATTTCTGGAGCCGTAGTGGATTAGGAATTGTAGTAAGTCAAGACAAGTTAGGGTTCGAATCAGCTACAGCTGCTAGAATATCTTATTCTTATCATGTTAACTTAGGTAATGGACTGTTAGGAATTGGAGCTCAAATAGGTTTTGTTGATAAAAAAATTGATTTTGCTAAATTCATAGCTATTCAAAAAGATGATCCATTGTTAGCTAGTCCTGCTAAACAAAGTAATTTCTTTACTGATTATTCTGTTGGTTTATACTATCAGCAACCAGGTAAATATTATTTTGGAGTTTCTGCAGTAAATATTACCCAACCTAAAGGTTTTCAATGGAGCGGTGGTTATGCGTATACATTAGATAGAACCGTATTTATTACTGGTGGCTACGAATATGTGTTTCCAGATAATCCATCATTTGAATTAGACCCACATTTATTAGTAAAAACAGATTTAAAAACTGCTCAATATGATGTAGCAGCAATATTAAAATACGAAAACAAAGTATGGGGTGGATTAAGCTACCGTGTACAAGATGCTATTACTGTTATTTTAGGTTGGAGTCCAATACCAGCATGGTCATTTGGATATTCATATGATATTACTACATCAAGTATGGGAGGATCTGGGAAAAGTAGTGGTAGTCACGAAATATTTGCAAAATATTGTTTTAATATAAATATACCAACATATGTTAAGAGTTATAAAAACTCAAGACATTTATAAAATATATAAAATTGTAACTAATAAAAAACATTTTCGTAAGACACAATCACGAAAAATAATAATTGTATAAGAAAATCGTTATGTATATCAAATCAAAGTTCAATATGAGAAATGTCTTTTTATCTTTGGTAATTTTAATATTACTTGGAAGTTGTAGAAACTCTGGTAATGGAGAATTAATCGGTGTTCAAGATAGACCTAGGTTTTATCAACCTGATCCATTTGGAACATTATTTATTCCTTTAGGAAGTTATACAATGGGCGGTGGTGATCAAGATATCTTTTTTGCCAACGTTTATCAGTCAAAAACTGTTTCTGTGCCTTCATTCTATATGGATGAAACCGAAATTACAAATAACGAATATCGTCAATTTGTATATTGGGTTAGAGATTCAATTGCTCACGTAAAATTGGGCGAATCGGGTAAAGAACAATATATGACAAGCCAGGACGATTTAGGCGAACAAATCGAACCTCCTTATGTAAATTGGGACGAAGAAGTGCCATGGGGTGACCCAGATGCAAAAGATGCATTAGAAGACATGTACTTACCAGAACATGAGAGATTTTACAGAAGAAAAGAAATTGATAATCGTAAGTTAAACTTCGTTTATTATTGGATAGATTTCAATTCTGCTGCTCAAAAAGATTACTCTCAACCAGGAGTAGCTTCTGCAGGCTCATTGATGGATCGTCCACAAGGGTTAAAAGACCGTTCTGTTTATATAAAGAAAGAAGTAATAAATGTATATCCTGATACTCTATGCTGGATACATGACTTTACTTATTCTTATAACGAACCTATGGCAAAATCTTATTTCTGGCATCCAGTTTATGATAACTATCCTGTAGTAGGAGTTAGCTGGAAACAAGCAAAAGCATTCTGTGTTTGGAGAACTAATCTTATGAACAGTTACTTAGAAAGCGTTGAAGAGTCTTATGTAAACGATTTTAGATTACCAAACGAAACTGAATGGGAATGGGCTGCAAGAGGTGGTTTAGCCTTAAGTCCATATCCATGGGGAGGTCCTTATATCAGAAACAGCAATGGATGTTTCTTAGGAAATTATAAACCATTAAGAGGAAATTATGTTGATGACGGTGGTTATCAAACTGTAATTGTAGCTCATTATGCTCCAAATGATTTCGGATTATACGATATGGCAGGAAATGTTTCTGAATGGTGTGCTGATGCATTTGACGAATCAACTTATAACTTCGCACATGATTTAAACATGTATTATAATTTTGATGCAAAAGAAACAGATCAAGCAGTTCTAAAAAGAAAAGTAGTTAGAGGTGGTTCTTGGAAAGATATTGGATATTATATGCAAGTTAATTCAAGACAATATGAATATCAAGATACAGGAAAAGCTTATGTAGGATTTAGATGTGTTGAAACATATTTAGGTCGTAAAAAAGGAGATAATCCTAAGACTGCTTCAAATGTTTACAATTAGAATTCAATAAAAACAATCAATTTTTTAATCAATTAATAACAAATTTATCAACTTAATCAATTAAACAGTTATGGGTATAAATAACATTGTAAGAAGTAAAGGCTATAAACAATTCATGGCAAAACTTTACGGGTGGGGCGCTTCAGTAGTTATCCTTGGAGCATTATTTAAGATCAATCACTATCCAGGAGCAAATCCTATGTTAGTAGCTGGTTTAGGAACCGAAGCTATGATTTTCTTCTTTTCTGCGTTCGAACCATTACACGTAGAATACGATTGGAGTTTAGTATATCCTGAATTAGGAGGTATGTTAGAAGAAGAAACCAGAAAAGGTGAAAAGAAAAAAAGTGGAAACGTTACTCAACAATTAGATAAAATGTTGACTGATGCAAAAATTGGACCAGAATTAATAGAAAGTTTAGGTAATGGATTAAGAAATCTTTCTGAAACTGCTTCATCATTAGTTAAAGTAACAGATGCTGCAAAAGTTTCTGAGTCTTATGCTAGTACATTAAAAACTTCTGCTGAGAAATTATCTTCATTAAACGCTATCTACGAATTACAATTACAGTCAGCAAACGCTCAAATGGAAGCTACTAATAAAGTTCAGGTAAATATGGATCAATTTGTTGCTCAATTACAGGATTCTTATGAAAACACTGTTAAGTATAAAGAACAAGTTGACTCTATTACAAAGAAAGTTGCTCAATTAAACAATGTTTATGGTAACATGCTTTCAGCTATGACTGGTGGCAACCAAAAATCTTAATATTTATTTATTAAGTTTAATCAAAGTGTTAACTAATTATATAATAAATTTTTAAGATATGGGAGCAACAAATTGTCCGGAAACCCCGCGACAAAGAATGATAAGTATGATGTACTTGGTTTTAACTGCACTTTTAGCGCTTAATGTTTCTGTTGAAATTTTAAATGCTTTTGTTACAGTTAATGAAAGTATGGAAAAAACAAATACTAATTTTGCATCTAAAAATATTGGTACATATTCTATGTTTAAAGCTGCATATTTAGCAAATCAAGAAAAAGTTGGACCTTTTTGGGATAAAGCTCAAAAAGCTCAGACTTATGCTAAAGGTATGGTTGATTACATAAATAATCTTAAATACGAACTTCTTGTTAAATCAGGTGATGCAAAAACTATTAAGGAAGCAAAAAAGTTGGAAGTTAAGGATATTAAAAGAAAAGACAACTATGATACTCCTACAAACTATTTTATAGGTCAGGACGAAGCAAATGCTAGAGGAGCTAAAGGTGAAGAACTCAAAAACAAAATTATTGAGTATAAGAAAAATATGCTTGATTTATTAAGTCCAGAAGATAGAAAAAAAGTAAATCTTGGTCTTAATGTTGAGGATAACGTTGTATTTAATGATAAAGATGGTAAAAAACAAAATTGGCAACAACATAATTTTTACCATTCTATTATTGTAGCTACAATTACAATATTAAATAAAACTGTTGCAGAAATTTTAAACAGTGAATATGATATTGTAAATCAACTTTATTCAGCAGTAGACCAAGGTAAAATAGCATTTGATAAAATTGAAGCTAAAGTAATTCCTGCTTCTAATTATGTTCTTTTAGGAGATCAATATCAAGCCGAAATATTTGTTGGAGCTTTTGACACAAAATCTACTTTAACTGCTAATATTAACGGTACAACTATTACTGGTGATAAAGGGTTAATTACTTATAAAGTAGGTGCAAGTTCAGAAGGATTAAAAAAATATAAAGGTAACATTAGTGTAAAAACACCATTTGGTACAAGAGACTATCCTTTCGAAAGTGAGTATATTGTTGCTAAGCCTAGTGCTACAGTTTCAGCTGATAAAATGAATGTTTTCTATATTGGTGTTGATAATCCTGTAACTATTTCTGTACCAGGTATGGCTAATGAAAAAGTTAAACCTTCTTTTACTGGTGCTGGTATTACTGCTGTTAATAAAGGCGGTGGTAAGTATATTGTAAATGTTAAAGGTCCAGTTGGTCAAAGTGCAAAAGTTTCTGTTAATGCAGATATGGATGGAAAGCAAAAAAGTATGGGTGTTACTGAATTTAGAGTAAAAAAGTTACCTAGTCCAGATGCAGCTATTGGTGGTCAAGTTAATCAGCCTTTAATTGAACTTAGTTTATTAAAAGCTGCTGGTGGTATTGCTGCTAAATTACCTGCTGATTTTGATTTTCAAGCTTCTTTTGTTGTAACTTCATTTACTATGCAAATGATTGTTGGAACAGAAGCTTATCCAATGTTAATATCAAAAAATAATAAATTTACTCCTGAAATGATGTCTCAAATTAATTCAAGAGCTAAAAAAGGGACTAAATTATATTTTGAGAGTATTGTTGTAAGGGGCCCTGATGGTCAAAGAAAAATAAATGATGTAAGTATAAAAATACGATAATTAATTAGTATTTTTAGGGATAATTATAATAGTTTTTTAATAAAAATAATTTTCAAAATGAAAAAAATAATAATTGCTTTATTGTTAATGTTTAATTTAGGCATAACAATTAATGCTTTTTCACAAGTTTTAGATACTCCTCCAAGAGATGGTGTTTATGATAAAATCCATTCGGGTAATCGTAAACCAGTACCTGCAACTAATGTACGTGAAGCAGATGCTGTATGGTCATCAAGAATTTGGAGAGTTATTAATTTCAAGGAGAAAATGAATCAATCATTTTATTATCCCGAAACACAATTGCGTGATCGTATCAGTTTTATGCAAATGTTGATGAATAATCTTCAAGAAGGAGCTATTACAGCTTACGATGATGAAGAATTTTTAAAACCAAAAACTATCGAGGAGATTAAAAACGGATTTGAAAGAATTGATACAGTTCAAATAGAAGATCTTGATACTGGTATTCCAAGGGATACTGTTATTAAAACTCCTATTAAATTGGATCAGGTTTATACTATCAGAGTAAAAGAAGACTGGTTCTTCGATAAACAACGTTCAGTTATGGATGTTCGTATTCTAGGTATTTGCCCTGTTATGCAGTTACTCGATAAAGAAGGTAATTTTAAAGGTTGGTTAGGTATGTTCTGGATATATTTCCCAGATGCTCGTACTGTTTTTGCTAGAACAGAACTTTTTAATACACATAACGATTCCGAAAGAAGAACTTATGATGATATTTTCTGGAAAAGAGCCTTTGCAAGTTATATCATAAAACAATCTAACGTTTACGATCGTAAAATTGATTCTTACAAAACTGGTCTTGATGCGCTTTTAGAAGCAGAAAAAATCAAAGAAGATGTATTTAATAATGAACATGATTTATGGGAATTATAATATATCAACAATGATATAATATATAGAAAGCCTTTGATTAATTTCAAAGGCTTTCTTTTTTTATAGATGATTTGAGATTATATTTAAGAATGTTTATAGGTCCTATTAATTAATCTGTTTTACTATTTTATTTTTTTGTACCTTTGCACAATTGTTTAATACAATAAAATTAAAGAAAAATAGTTACATTATTATAGGCAACGTAAAAAATAAAAGCCACGTATTAATATTTATAATGGTTATAAAAGAATTTCTAAAGAGTAAATCGTTTTTAAAACAATTTTTAATTGCAATAGGATTAACACTTACTATTGTATTTCTTCTAATATTATCATTAAGTTTGTATACACACCACGGGCAATCAGTAACTGTACCTGATGTTAGAGGTATTAAACCTGATGAGCTAGTAGAACAGAAAGATTATAGCGATTTTGAGTTTATTGTAGTAGATTCCGTATATGATGCTAAAAAAGAAAAAGGTAGTATTCTTTCGCAAGATCCTTTCCCAAATGCTAAAGTAAAAAAGAATAGAAAAATTTATCTAACAATAGTTTCATCAACTCCTGAAAGAGTAATGATGCCTAACCTTATAGATTTAACGATGCGTCAAGCTGTTTCTTTACTTGAGACTTTTGGTCTTCAAGTTGGTTCTTTAGAATTTATTCCTGACATAGCAAAAAACGCAGTTATAAAACAAAAATATAAGGGAGCAGAAATTGAAGTAGGGAAACCTATTCAAAAAGGCTCTAGGATTGATTTAGTTGTTGGACAAGGTATGGGTAGTGATAAAATACCTATTCCTTTCCTTTTAGGCAAAAAACAAAGTGAAGCAATAAAAATCTTAAGAGCATCTGCATTAAATGTAGGTTCTGAAGTGTTTGAAGATGTAAAAGACACAGCTCATGCTCGTGTATATAAACAACGTCCAGCTTCTGGACCTAATCAGTATGTAAAGATGGGTCAAACTATTGATCTTTGGTATAAATCAGATAAGAAAGTAGACTTTAATGAACTGATAAGAGAGTATAAATTTGATTCAACAGCAAATTAATTATGAATAGCATTCAACATAACAATATTTCTAAATTCAATTATATTTTAATTGCCATAAAAAGAAACACATTATTTCTTTTTGTATTCCTTTTAGCAACTAATGTTTATTCTCAAGAGATAATTTCAACCTTAAGAGTAAATCCTAAACTTCTTAAAGAAACAAAAATAAAACATATTCCATTAAAATCTACTTCAACTTCGCTTCATTTACCTTTTATAGATGATTTTTCTAATTATACTGGCTATCCTGATGCTAATTTATGGTCGGATAATTATGTTTTTGTAAATAAACAATTCGCTTTATTTCCACCTACAGTAGGTGTCGCTACTTTTGATGCTCTTGACCCTAATGGCTATATGTATACTTGGTCGTCTAATTTACAATTTTCGGCTGATACTTTAACATCAAGAGCAATTAGATTAGATAGCGTTTTTCAACCAAATAAAGCACTTCGTATAAGCGACTCTTTATACTTTAGTTTTTATTTTCAACCAGGTGGTGGTAGAGGAGTTATGTGGGATAGAATTGGGAATTCGCCAGATGCTGACGATTCATTGGTATTGGAATTCTATAGTCCGATACAGCAGAAATGGAATAAGATATGGGCAACTGATGGAATGCCACTTGATTCGATTTATTTAAAAGATAGTTCTTATTTCAGATATGTTTTGATTCCTGTAAAGGATAGTGCAAAATATTATGCTGATGGCTTTAGGTTTAGATTTAGAAATTATGCAAGTTTAGGTTCGGTTGTTAATCAGAGTTGGACTAGTAATTGTGATGAATGGAATATTGATTACGTTTATTTGGGTATAAATAGGACTAAATTTGATACTACACGTAATGATTTGAGTTTTATTGATGCTGCACCAAGTTTTTTAAAAAATTATCAAGCTATGCCTGCTAATCAATTCCAAGCAGCTGATGTTAAAGATTCTATTGAAATTAGATTAAGTAATCTGGATGGCATTACACAACCTTCTGCATATAAGTATGAGATAAGAGATGCTGTTGGGACACTTATGCATACCGAAGATAGAGGTTTCGAAAACATTCCTTCGTTTTGGTTAAGTGGATATCAACAAGCTATCGTGCATTCAAAACCACCTGTTTCCTATTCGTTCCCTACTGTGAATGCTTCTAATCAAACTGATTTCGAAATAAAGCATATTTTCAAAGAAGGGGTTAATCATGATTTACGTCCGCAGAATGATACCAATATTTTTAATCAAAGATTTGAGAATTTCTATGCTTATGATGATGGTACTGCCGAAAACGGATATGGTTTAACTCCTGCAGGTTCTAAACTTGCATATAAATTTACACTTCATAATCCTGATACTTTAGTTGCAGTTCAGATGTTCTTTAATTCGACTGCTGATAGTGGAAATTATGTGAATTTTTACCTAAGTGTTTGGAAAGATAACGGCGGTATTCCAGGCGATACTATTTATTATGCACAGCAGATATTGCCTTCTTTTGATAGTGGATTAAATCAGTATCATACTTATATTCTTAAGCATCCAGTGAGTGTAAGCAATACTTTTTATGTAGGTTGGATACAGACTACAGATGATAATTTGAATATAGGTTTTGATAGAAATACCGATTCACATGATAAAGTTTTTTATAATTCGTCGGGTGCTTGGCAAAACTCTTTCATTAAAGGTTCGTTGATGATACGACCAGTGTTTGGATTAAATTCTTTAGGGATTAATGAAATTGTTAAGAACGATTTTAAATATAATATTTATCCAAACCCATTAAATAATCAGTATTTGAATATTGATTTAAAAACTGAATTAAATCAATCTGCTCATTATAGCATACAAATCTATGATATGTATGGCAAAATGATATTGAATACAACATACAAACATACACTTGATCTTTCTTCGTTAGCTAATGGTGTTTATATGCTTAGCTTGAAGGATTCAAAAACAAATACACAAAAAACTACTAAACTAATTATTGCTCGTTAATATTAATTTCCCAAATTTACTATTTTTATGATTGAAACTCCTGACTTAATTGAAGAGGAAGAACAAGAATTTTATGAACATTATCATATAGTTGCTGACAAAGGTCAGGGACTATTACGTATTGATAAGTTCCTGATGTCGCGTATTGAAGGCACTTCAAGAAATAAGATTCAAAACGCTGCACATGCAGGAAATATTCGTGTAAACGACAAACCTGTAAAGCCTAATCACAGGATACATCCAAATGATGTTATAAGTATTGTGATGGCTACGCCTCCACGTGAATTAGAAATAATTGCTGAAAATATTCCCATAAATATTATTTACGAAGATGATGACTTATTGTTAGTAAATAAAACACCTGATATGGTAGTTCATCCGGGTTATGCAAATTATACTGGTACCTTATTGAATGCCTTAACTTATCATCTACGAAATACTGATAAAAGAGAAGGAATTCAACCTTATCTTTGCCATCGTATTGATAAAAATACATCTGGTATATTATTAATTGCCAAAACTGAATTAGCTCAACAACATCTTGCCCGTCAGTTTTTCGAGCATAGTATCCAACGAC
>CAYRBL010000073.1:0-11366 GCA_964422385.1 uncultured Bacteroides sp. | reverse complement strand
AGCTTTGCATCGTTTTCCAACACCTTTATTTCTCTTCCCGAAACATCATAAATCATAAGCTTGACTTTAGAATCTTCTTTTAAATTAATACTAATTGTTGTTTGATTTGAGAATGGATTTGGCGAGCAACTCATATCAAATGCATCCGCTGTTTGATAATTTTCGATGCCTGTTGTATTAATTACCGTAAGATTTACTGGGATTGTATAGTTGGTATTAAAATTAGCAGTAATATTTAACTGGCAATTATAATTACCTACCGAAAGCACCGAATCTTTAAAATTAATAACAAAACTCTCGCTTGTATTTTTATTTATACTCCCCGCAATATTTTTACTATATGCCCAGGGAGTGATAGTTGTACCAGGAAACGTAAAACTGGAAGTATAGATAAGCATCCCTGTGCCTTGATTATTCATCATAAGAATTGAAGAATCTTTATATGCTAAATCAATAGTTTTATTTATAACCGAAGGCGTAAACAAAAGATTGGGCGCGGCATCTCCATTTATTGGAAACTGCACATCATCAATCCAGGCGCAATCGGCACCATTGCTTACTGAATAGTCTTTTACATATGACCATTTAAAAATATGCGTCCCCACAGTAACCGGAAACGACTCCTGGCTCCAGTCAATTTCGCCATCCCAACGAGCTTTTTCGGTACCATCAATATAAAAAGCGAGGTAATCATACGCATGATTTGTAGCATCCTTTTCGCAGGAAACCTTCTTATAAAACTTAATGTTTCCATCTGCCAAAATTGTTTGGGTAATACTTAAAGATGAATTCTGACTGTGTGTTATTGCTCCCGATCTTGCTGCGTATAACCCCTGATGCGGAAGACTATCCGAAACATACCAAGGTAGTGTTCCCATCGTTTGCCAAGGATATTTTGAAAAATCATGCGTCTCGAAATTCTCAATATCTCCTCCCATTTTTATAAAGAAAAAAGTATTATAAGAAAAGTTATTGCTTCCCGTAAGGTGAGCATTCAACACTATGAGATGATCGGGCGAAATAATGGGCGAAGTAGTGATAACAAAGAAAGCATTTTTGGACGAATGCGAGTTAATGGTATCGATGTTGGCGAAGTTAGGATTCAAAATAATATTAGGATCGCTTGTAGATAAATCAAGGTGCAGGTTGGTAATCATTGAGCCACCTATATTTTTAACCTCAAGAATTAAAGCGGCGGTTTCGTTAGGCTCCAGAATATTATTGTTGCCATCAACGATGGTTACAGTTCCGGTTTTAATATTAAAAGCATTTACACGATAGTTTATAGTCTGCGCAAAAGTGTCGGTCGGGGTAATAATATTAGAAAGGATACTAATATTATGAGCATCCTGAATATTATTTTTAGTGATAAACTTAAAAGCATTCATAATAATAACGCTGTCGCCGGCATTAATCGAACTTATTAATTCGGTATTATCAACGAAGGTAATTACGGTGTCAGTGGTCGTCAATTTTACATTAATATTATTATAGGCTAGGGTACTTATGTTTTTTATTTTTATATTAAGAAGAATTGTATCGTTAGATTTCACAACCGTATCACCGCTTGCAATTGTGTATTCGGCAAGCAATCCTTTTGTAATAAAAGGGAAACTTTTCACTGAATAAACTCCATTATTATCTGTAACTCTAAACTTGATATTCGTATTATAATACCTGTTGGGCGTTGCAGTAAAAAGACCGCTTTCTGTTAGGTTCATTCCTAGTGGATAATCAGGAGAAACTAACACAACTTTCTTCTCAACGGTATTGTTGGTGAAGGCACTACTTAATGAAGTAAAATAATAATCGATGACATTTCCGGCAGAAATTGCTGAAGTAAATCCACCGGCAACCGAAATATTACCATAGTAAAACTCGACCTGACCCGTTGCATATATTTTCATCGCAACATTAACCAACGAACTTGATTGATTAACCACGCTGCCCTTCCATCTGATGGTTGCCGAATTTGCATCGCCTTCATACCACACTCCTTGCCCGGATGAAAAAGTTAAATCAGCAAGAAAAGGAGCTATCATCTTATTGCTTCTGAACAATAAATTGGCGTCGATTAAGAAAGGAAATGTGTAAACAGCATTATCGAATTTAATATATCCGTCAGCATAAACATAGATTTGCGAATAATTTTTACCATAAAAAGGAAACTGAAATGGGAGGTTTTGGATAGCATAACCACTGCTTCCCGTATTCAAAACCTGAGCTGTAATATTAGGAAATGTAGCATTCGTTACCGTTTCATTATAGTCCATTTTCACATCCCATTTATAAGGAGTGTCGCCCATAGTGGCCAGCAGTTGATGGCTGTAAGGTTTATTTATTTTGGTAATTAGACTATCAGTTGTGATTGCAACTTTGTTAAAAGTAACCGGTTTTAGAAGTGAAAGACGGGTAGTGTCATTATATATAATAGTAACATAGGTTTGGGGACTAAAAGTTTCGATTACGCCAGAAGTATAATCCAAAACTGAGAAACCAATAACTTGCCCCTGCCCTATTTGTGTAGGATCGTTATCGGCAATTTCGAGAAAGAACTTTGCTGTTTGGCCCGATGTAAGCTCACTCAACAAAGGCGAAATATCCAAACCAACTTCTATCGTTTTGTTGGCTTCGGTCGAGTCGCCTTGCATATAGTAATTGCCGCCATGGAAATTGATAATAGGAAATTCCATCCTTTTATCGGGTTTTGTTGCGCTTGTATTTGTACTTATTCCTGCCAGTACTTTTATTTTATTTCTACAGGTATGCTTTATCGTAACCTTCATAGTAAGCTGAGGGTTTGTACTTGGCTTGGCTTTTACAGTATAAATTGTATTGTTCCAAATGCCGCCACTTACGTTAGGTTCAGCTAAAACTTTATACATTATATAAGAAAAACCCGAATTAGCCCACGAGTTTCCTGCATATACATTCGCTATCTTTAATCCACCAATTTCCCAGTCGCGCATATCCACAATTCCATCACCATTTATATCGATATTATTGGTGTATTGTCCATCCCCATTATAATCATAACGTATTGAATCGTCGTAACCGCAAACCACCCAAGTATGACCCGAACCACCTGCAGTTGTCATAATATACTTACCTGCATTTGGAGTTCCTACGGGCAAAGTGGCAGATGGTGAAGCATAAGTAGCATAATAACAACCGATACCTCCATCAGGTGAACCTTCGAGGTGATCGTTGAGATAATTCTTCAGTATTTGCAAACCATCAGCAGTAGCTACATTCATACCATAAACTCCCGATATTTTATTTTTCATACCATTATAATATTGGGTATAGCCCGACATCCATCGTTTCTCGCCACCGGTATTTAAAGCACCACCATAGTCGACAACATTAGGAGTTCCGCAGGTTCTGACAATTTCCCAGGTATCAAAAAAACTTACTCCATGATAATTATAGGCATCGTTGAGGAAGTTCCAAACGAAATGACTTGGATATTGATTGGCTGCAATATTAGCCGGAACATTGCGTAAGCGATCAATTTCGTATGTATATACAAAAGCCACCCCACCCATTTGTCCGCATTCGTAGCCCGATTGCCAGGTGATGGGACGGAAGAATTGTTTTAAAGAATTATCAACAGAAACGGCTAAAGTATTAATTGAGTTTTGCGATTTATATAGCTGAGGAACTTCTAAGGCAGGTATGTTACAAAGTTTAATCGAGTCGTTAAAACCTATGCCTTCTATAGAAGATTTAATACGATAGTTATTAAAAATACTCTTTTGATTTTGCGCCAAGCAAACATCCGTAGAGATGATTAAGATTAGTATTATAATTTTAGTAATTTGTTTCATAATAAAGTTTTCTATGATGATTTTAAAAATCACAACAAAGATAAACATTAATACTGAATAGCGCGAGATATTTTTTATTAAAAAGAAAAATATCTATTAAAATATTGTTATAATCTATATCATTTCTAAAAAAAAAGTTACAAGTTTAATAACAAAAACTATTCCTTTATTTATTAGGAGTAGCTTTTATTTTAGTATAAGCATACTCACGGTTAGATGCTGCAGCTTTATTCTGCGGATCTAACTCGAGTGTTTTTGTGAAATCTTCTATCGCTTTTTCCCATTGGTTCGCGTTGCCGTAAGCCAGCCCTCTATTATAATATAAACTAGAGTTACCGGGAGTAGTTTCTATTGCTTTTGTATAATCTGAAATTGCCTCCTGCCATTTCTGCTTACTGGCATATATCAAACCTCTATTAAAAAACAATTCAGGTCGTGGCATAATAGAAATAGCTTTCGAGTAATCGGCTAAAGCTTTATCAAATTCATTTAAATAATAATAACAAACTCCCCGACCATAATAAGCATCAGCATATTTTGGATCAACTTCGATGGCTAAAGAATAATTATCCATTGATTTATCTTTATCGCCAAGCGTCCAATACGCAATTCCTAAATTATAATATGCAGCAGCGTGATATTTAGGATTAATCTCATTAACTTTGGTAAAGTCAAGAATAGCTTTGTCCCATTTCTGCAACTTACCATTTGCATATCCTCGGTTCATATATGGGCGAGCTTTGTTTGGTGATTTTTGAATAGCATCAGACCATAATGAAATCTCATCTTTCCAAACTTCGTTTCGTTGATATGCAAGAACAGTGTTACTTCCGATTAATAAAACAAAAAGAAGTATCGCAACATTCTTATATTTATTCCAAATAAAAAGATAAATACCAGAGGTAAGAATTATAAAAAAGCCAAAGGATGGAATGTATGTTCTATGTTCAAATATTACATCCGAAATAGGAATGATGCTTGATTCTATCGATAAGGTTAAGAAAAACCAGAATATCCCAAAAGAAAATATCCTGTTTCTATTGTATAAATAAACTGCAAGTCCTAGCAATGCCAAAAGTAGTATTCCACTGATAATAGTTTTTACATCAAACAAGCTGTTTGAGATTGCGAAATCATAATCTATAGTTTGATTTATAGGAATAATTAGTAGTTGAATGTACTTAATTATTACACTTAATTGGGTGAAGAAATAATTAGTTGGGGTAATTGTATATTGATTAAAAGTAGATGGAGGCAGTGGTTTTAAAATACTAAAAGAGAAATTAAGCATTGTAAAAACAATGAATCCAAGAACTCCTAATGCAGCTAAAAGCACTCTGTAGTCTTTAAAGTTGATGTTTATTTTCTTTGTGTTAAAAAAGAAAAGTTCTATTAATAAAACTGCAAACGGAAGTGTGTACGCGTTTTCTTTGGTGTGTATTGCAAGTAAAAAAGCTACTATGGAGAAAGCAAATAATAAATACTTTCGCTTATCGGCAGTCAAGCGGGCTTTCATATAAAAAGCAATTGACATAAAGTAAAACAATGCTACCATCGAGGCCATTCTTTGCACGATATAGGTTACTGCTCCTGTTGCCAAGGGATGCGATACAAATAATAAAGCAGTAATAAATGCTATTGAAGTTGCATGTTTTGCTATGGGTTTGCTTGTTAAAACTGGAGATTTGAACAAAAGTAAAGTTATAAAAAATACAAGGCAGGCATTAAATAAATGTATTATCATATTTACAAAATGATAGCCAAAGACATTAAATTGTCCGAACTTATAATTAACAGCAAAAGAATAAAACGCAAGGAAACGAGAATGATTGAGTGCCCACATTGCCTTAATATTCGCAAGGCTTTTTATAGCATCATTGTCGAGGATATTATGTTTGTCGTCGAATTGGAATGCACAATTAAATGAATTAGAATAAATCAATAAACCTAAAAAGACTATAGCTAATAGGCTCGCCCAAATATAAAGAGGATTGTTTTTTTCTTGTGTTTTTATTTTATTCGTAGCTTTTGGGGTATTCTTTATGTTTGATTTTGTCTTGTTCATTTTAATAAATTATGATTTAGAAATTAGTTAGAAGATTGTCGTTTTGGGTAGTTGTTTACATCAAAAGCTAAGCCTGCCAATAGTAGTTGAAACCCTAATATAATAAGTAAAGTGGGAAGTATTACTGTTCCTGTTGGTGCGCCAATTCCTAGCTTGTTGTATTCTTCAAATTTTAAGGCTCCAAAAATAACCCCATATAAGAATAGAGGGACAGCTGTGAGCAAGTATAAAGAGCCGATATTAAAATCAAATAAAAAGTATTTTAGTAAAATTCTTCTTAAGAAAGTAAGCAATAGTTTAGGTGGAAATTCAAATAATGATCTGCTAATAGATAAACTTGATACTTCTTCGGCATAAAGGGCTTTCATTGGCACATCAAATATCACAGCATTGCAAAAGTATAATTCAGCAATCATTGATGTTTCGAAATAGTAGCGTTTATGCAACTTATTCAAATTAACTTCAGCCAGAACATCATTTTTTATTGCTGTAAAACCATTTGTAGGATCAAAAATATTCCAATAACCGGAAGCTGCTTTAATTAAAAAACTCAAACCTAAATTACCTATTCTTCTTATAACAGGCATAGCTTGTAGCGCTTTTAGATCACGAAAACGGTTTCCTTTTGAGAAATCAGCTTTCCCTGACAGGATTGGTTGTATTAATTTAGGGATATTTGCAGAATCCATTTGCCCATCACCATCCATTTTGATAGTAATATCTGCACCTAGCTCCAGCGATTTTTTATAAGCTGAAATCATTGCGCCACCTACGCCTTGGTTTGTATTATGAGATATAATATGAACTTTGGGATTATTTAAAGCAATTTGTTCGAGAATAGAACGTGTAGAATCGGTAGAACAATCATCAACAACAATGATATAAGAAATTTCGGAAGGTAGCCCATTAATTACGCCTTCAATATGTTTCGACACATTGTAACAAGGAATGGCTACACTAATTTTAATCTCGTTGGCTTTATTCATTTAGTAATGTTGTTTTGCTATTAATTCGCAACAAAGATATACATTAATACTGATTATCGCGAGATATTTTTTGTTAAAAAGATACCATTTGTTGATAAAATTAGTTGGCGTATCAATAAACTGCACATTTTAGATACTGTATTATTTCAGCGAAAGCTAAATTACACAAGTCAGAGCTTAACTTATTTTGGTTTAAATGAAATTAAGTCAACTGAACATCAGTCAAATTAGGATAGCTGTAATTTACACAAACCGGACGTATCAGAAGTTAGGAGAGTACAACTTTACACTATTGTGCGCACCCGGTGACAGCGGATGTGCACAAAAGGACTAATAGGCGCATCCGGTGACAACGGATGTGCACAAAAGGACTAATTGGCGCATCCGGTGGTAGCGGATGTGCACAAAAGAACTAATAGGTGCATCCGGTGGCAGCGGGTGTGCAGAAAAGGACTAATTGGCGCATCCGATTGTAACGGGTTTGACATATAGTAAAATGTTGTGTCACCCTAATAAATGTTATTAGAAAAGAATGAATTATGTTAATATCATTAATAAAAAGAAAAAGGTTTTATATAATGTGAAAGTATTTGGAATATATCAATAATAAAATCGTAACTTTGCCGAATGAAATTAATACTGTTTAATTCAAAGTACATCGTTTTCATAACTTCAAACAAAAGTTACGTCCGCTCGGGCCTGGTGTTGTTTCGCCATATTGTGAATAGCATAAAATCGTAGATTTTACTAACAACAATATAAGCATTATAAAAATAAAGAATATTCTGCTTATAATACTTCTTTTTTTTATTAAAAACCAATAGAAAACATGTATAAATTAACGGCAGCCGAACGCAAAATGCTCATACATTTAATTTCGAAATTAGATTACGATGATGACATCTCTATATCGAGTTTAATAGCATTTATTAAAGATCATTTATTAAAAATAAGTATCAAACCTATATCATTAGAATACCAAATAATGATAGATAGAATTCTATTAGTTCTTGATGCGTATAGACGTGATTTAATTTTAAAATCGAGAGACAAAGGGAGAGTAAGCTTGGATGTAAATGCATTTAAAAGAAAATTAAAAGAATTGCCGGCATTATTAAACAAACTCGAAGCTATGAGTCGCCTAACACCTTTGATAACCGAAGAAGACTTAAAATTTTTATTCTTTACCAACAGAGCTTATTTTATAAAAGGTTCAGAAGCTGAAAAATTAATTAAATTCAATGAATGGATAATTAGAATAAACCAAATACTTGGCGTTAGTGACGTATTAACAATCGCCACGAATTGGGTTGAAGCATTGAGTTTGTTGCAAACTGACAAAAGCAAAAAGAAGAAAAATGTTACATCTGATGTTACAAAAATAGAAGTAATAAGAGAAGATTTATTTGTAGTATTGCGAATGAACTTTGGCGATTTATACAGTATTCACGCAAGAGATTTGCGCAATTTACTATTCAGTTTTAATGCTAAATTATTAAGTCCACGCGCTAAAAAACCAGGACATTTGTTAAAAAACGAAAGTTTATTAGAGATATTAGAAGGCAAACTTACTAAGAGTTTAAATGAACTGATAAAACCAAGCAGCATTATCGTTATCGACAACAGAAATAACCCTGAAGCTGTAGTTTTTATTTCGAAAACATTTACAGATACTGTTCCTGATTATGCTTTAAAAGTTCCAAAAAACAAACTTGTAAAAGTTAAAGCAAGTATCATTAGTGTTTATAAAGCTAACATAATTATAGCAGGTTTTAGAGACCCAAAAAAAAGTGGAAGTATTAAAATAACTATTCGTAAGCCAAGAAAAGCAAAGAAAATTATTTAATAAAAATGCCTCTTTATTTTCATAAAATAAAGAGGCATTTTTATAATTTTTAGAAACAGATTTATCAGTTATTCCTCTTCATCTGTCATAAAAACTTTGTATTTATTATAAAGGAACGAAATTATTAATAAAAGGATTCCTAAAGATACAAATACGATGGTTTTGGAGATGGTATCGAGGTAAGATATATCGTAAACAAACAGTTTTAACAAGGTGATTCCAAACAAAACAATTGCCCCGATTCGTAAGTGTTTTTTCTTTTTCCAAATGCCTAATGCTATCAAAAGCAATGAATATATACCCCATAGTATACTTAGTCCGAGCTTATACGACTGTGTTGAATGCGCAATATCCATCCAATTGATTAATTCGCTGCTGGCAATCCACAAAACAGAAACATACAGAATAATATCAACTGAAATATTCATTTTAATATTCATAAACGCTTGCTTGCTGTAATTGAAAGTTGCAATTAAAAGTGCAGCTACAAAAACAAAAGAAACATAACGAATCCCTAAGTGCCAGATGCCTCTTTCATAATATTGAGCCAAATATTGCGACAAATAGCTTTCGCGAAGTTCGCTTATTTGGAACAAACCTAAGGTTAGAAACAAAATGATTGCAAGCACATTTAAATATACATTTATCAATCCTAAATTAGCATTCTTAAACTTCTTGAAATTTAAATAAGATAAAAGAAATGAAAAACTTATAAAATAAATAAGTTGCCAGATAATTTCAAACTTTTTCAAGTCATAATTCATATAATAAGTCTCTAAAGATTGTCCTTGATTAATAATTTTAACTTTTGTACCAAAGTATAAATGATCCCAATAATTAGAAATCTCGAAGAAGAAAGTAAAGAATGTAACCACTATTAAAATGGCTGGGATAGCATACGAAATTAAGTTTTGAAGTTCACTATTGCCAACTATCGCTGACTTGTTTTCCTTTTTGG
Organism: uncultured Bacteroides sp.; assembly: GCA_964422385.1. Classification (GTDB taxonomy): domain Bacteria; phylum Bacteroidota; class Bacteroidia; order Bacteroidales; family JACABE01; genus JBAXLO01. The sequence continues at coordinate 1,681 of CAYRBL010000073.1, read as the reverse complement.
TATTAATAAAATTAATAAAAGCAAAAGCAGCAATGAAAAGTAATGCTGAAAAAAATGTAATATTAAGTATCGGGATATGCTTAGTTCCAGCAATAAAACTAACAGTATCCTGGTATGTTTTCAAATCATGAAACAAACTAATTGCTGAAATAAACATCAATGGATAGGACATGATTTCATAGAAAGAAACACTCTTTGTACGGCCAATCCAAAACAATAATGCACATTCACCAACCCACAAAAGGGTAACCCAATTCCCACTTAACTCTACAGGAATTGCGATGGTAACAAATACAATAAACAAGCCAACGACCAGATAATATAAGTTTTTGTCGCCTAGTTTTTGTTTATAAATAACTGCACTTACGATTAAATGTATAATTGCATTTATCAAGGTAAACAGGCCAAGGAACTTTGCAGATGCTATTTGATTAAACAATATTGAATATCCAAAACCATAAAACACGAAAGAATTTGCAAGCAAAAGCATAATGTCTTCAACCTCGAACTTTTCCTTTCGAAGTAATTTATAGGCAAGAAAAGTTGTATAAAAAATAAAGAAGAAAACAGTAAGGAATACCAATGCCAATGTAAAATGATCGGTAAATTTATATTGCGAACTATACCAGGCCGAGAAGATAACCCACGTCAAGATAAATGCTGAATAATAAAGCGGTTTCCAGTACTTTTTAAAGGCAATAATCAAAATCCCAATATTAATAATAGACATATATGTATATAGTATCGCCACTTTCCCCGAACCATCGCTCAAAAGAAACGGAACTCCGTAAGCACCCACCAAACCTATTAACGCAATGATCTGATTGTCGTAAGCCAAAGCTGCAAGTACTGTAAAAATAGTAAAAACAACCATTAATGCAAAGGCTACTGACTGCGGAAACAATGCATAAAAACTATAAGCTGCAAAAGTTATAAAATACATAATGGCCATAGCTCCACTAACCAAAACCGCGCTAAAGTTCTCGTATTTTTTCTTAAGTTTAAAACCAAAACCCAACAAACCTATTCCAACTAAATATCCAAGAAGAATTCGAGCCAAAGGGCTTATCAACTGATGGTCTATTGAATACTTTGCACCAATTCCAACACCAATTATTGTAATAAATATTCCTATCTTATTAATTAAATTCTCCCCAATAAATTTCTCCAAATCTGATTTGTATTTTGGAGTTGGCGGAGTATAGCTTGGTGTTTCTTTTTTAGGCTCGCTATACTGCTTTTCAGGCTCCTTATGCATCTCAGCCATTACCTTATCCCTTTGCAATTCGAAAGGACTTTTAGCTGGTGGAGTTACTATGATTTCTTCTTCATCTTCAAGAATACTATCAATAGTTTCCGAAATCTGCAACTCTTTAATTTCGTCTCTAAGTTCTTTAATATCTTTAAAAAACTGTTCTTGTCGAGCAGAAAGCATATCTAATTTAGTAAGAAGATAATCGATTCTATCCTGATTATTAACCATAATTATTTGTTTAAATATTGCTTATATTATGATATAATAAAACTATTATTCCTATAATATATGTTGCAAATGTACTCATATTATAAAATAATCACACAACATAAGTAAAGTTATTATGATTTTTTATACTTTTACAGCTTTAATTAAAAACGTTTTTATGAAAGCATTTCTTTTACTAAAAAAGTCAACAGCACTAAC
>CAYRBL010000072.1:0-11376 GCA_964422385.1 uncultured Bacteroides sp. | reverse complement strand
CCTATCATATATTTATATACAAGAGTATTTCCCAGCAATGCAGTTATGCTAACGGTGAGCATTGCAATAGCATAAAAAATAAAAACAATCCAATTAAGGGTATTATTATTAATTTTTTTCACATTAATATAAATACGAATAACAGCTCCCGCAATAATAAATAAAAAGGTAATACGGGCAAAAAGAGCGTGCATGCCTCTAACTTTACCAAGTTCACCAATAAAATGAGGAGTAAACATTTCGCCGGCAACATAAGCAGCAAAAGTAGCAATAGCAGCCGCAACCATTAAATAATAAGCAGCTTTTGCAAACATTATATCTTTGATCCAAAACTTACTTATCAACTCGGCAATGAAGCCAACGATAATAAGTACGATAGGAAAATGAACTAGTAAAGGATGTATTTGATTAGTATCGAACATTTAAATTTGTTATTAATTGTAAAAATAATTCAGTACAAAAGTACGTTTTTTTATTTGATAAGAGCTAAATAAACCGCAAATAAAATAAATAGTTCATAATTTCATTTTAATATAAAAGATTAATTAACGTAAAACACCCATCGTTATTGATAGAACAGCATCTAAGGTAAAAAAAGAATATAAAAAAGCAAAATAATATTCACAATCAGTTTTTTATTCGGATTATTTTTTATACTTTTGCACTCCAATTTCTAAGTTGGTTTTATTTTTATAAATAAATCTAAATATAGAGATTAGGACAGTAAACATATTTATTAACCAGGGGGCGAAAGCCGCCATAACAAAACGTTAAATGACAGACGAATTAAATGTCAATCCAGAAGCTGAACAAGCTCAAGAAACAAATCAAGTTGAAGCAATTCAAGAAACAATCGAACCAGTAGTAGAAGTAGTTGCTGAAGTAGTAGCTGAACCAGTTGCAGAAGTTGCACCACAAGTAGTGGAAGCTCCAAAAGCAGAAGTTGTAGCTGAAGAAGAAGCTCCAGTAAAAGAAAAAACATACTACAAACATCCAGTTGTAAGTTTAGAAGACTTTGATTGGGGTTCAATTGGTAAAAAACACGTAAGCTATTCGGAAGAAGAAAGAATACGCTTAGAACAAGTTTACGATGAAACTTTCAGTCAAATCGTAGAACAAGAAGTTGTTGAAGGAACTATCGTTGCTAAAAATGCAAGAGAAGTTGTTATCAACATCGGATTCAAATCTGACGGGGTTATTCCATTAAATGAACTAAGATACAATCCAGATATCAAGATTGGAGATAAAATTGAAGTTTATGTAGAAAGCCAAGAAGACACTAGTGGTCAGTTAGTATTATCTCATAGAAAAGCAAGAATTCTTAAATCATGGGATAGAGTTAACAAAGCTTTCGACACACAGGAAGTTATTACAGGACATGTTAAATCTAGAACTAAAGGCGGTTTAATCGTTGATGTATTTGGTATAGAAGCTTTCTTACCAGGTTCACAAATAGATGTTAAACCTATTAGAGACTATGATGTATTTGTTGACAAAATTATGGAATTCAAAGTTGTTAAAATCAACCACGAATACAAAAACATAGTTGTATCACATAAAGCATTAATCGAAGACGAAATCGAACTACAAAAAGTTGAGATTATGTCTAAATTAGAAAAAGGACAGGTATTAGAAGGAACTGTTAAAAACATTACTTCTTATGGTGTGTTCATTGATTTAGGCGGTGTTGACGGATTAATTCATATTACTGACCTATCATGGGGACGTATCAATCATCCTGAAGAAGTAGTTACATTAGATTCAAAAATCAATGTAGTTATTCTTGATTTTGATGAAAGCAAAAAACGTATCGCTTTAGGTTTAAAACAACTTACTCCTCACCCATGGGATGCATTAAGTGCTGATCTTAAAATTGGTGACAAGGTTAAAGGTAAAGTTGTAGTTATAGCTGACTACGGTGCATTTATCGAAGTAGTTCCAGGTGTTGAAGGTTTAATCCATGTATCAGAAATGTCATGGTCGCAACATTTAAGAACAGCTCAAGACTTTATGAGAATCGGTGATGAAGTTGATGCAACTATCTTAACTTTAGATCGCGAAGAACGTAAAATGTCATTAGGTATCAAACAACTTATTCCAGATCCATGGACAAACATCCACGATAGATATCAAGTAAAATCACAACATAAAGCTACAGTTCGTAACTTTACTAACTTTGGTATTTTCGTTGAATTAGAAGAAGGAGTTGATGGATTAATCCACATCTCTGATCTTTCTTGGTCGAAGAAAATCAAACATCCAGCTGAATTCACAAGAATAGGTGAATCATTAGATGTAGTTGTTTTGGAAATAGATGTTGACAACAGAAGATTAAGCTTAGGACACAAACAATTGGAAGAAAATCCTTGGGATATCTTCGAATCAGTGTTCACTTATGATACTGTTCACAAAGGAACTATCATTAGCATGAATGATAAAGGTGCTATGATTGCTCTTCCTTATGGTGTTGAAGGATTTGCTCCTTATCGTCAATTAACAAAAGCTGACGGAAGTCATGCTAAATTAGACGAATCATTAGATTTCAAAATCATAGAATTCTCTAAAGATGCTAAGAAAATTGTTGTTTCTCATAGCAGAACTCATCAGGAAAACCAACCTGAGGAAAACAAGAGATCAAATGATTTCGAATTTAAAAAGAGAGACAGAAACAATCAAAACAGACCTGTCAAAAATCAAAATGACAATATAGAAAAAGCTACTTTTGGCGACATTGATGCATTATCAAACTTAAAAACTGAAATGCAAAAAACAGAAAAAGATAAACTGGAAGCAATGGCTAAAAGAACCAGCAAAGCTAAAGAAGTTCAGGCAGAACCAGTAGTTCCACAAGAACCACAGGCTATCGAAGAACCTAAGGTTGCTGATGAACCTCAAGTAACAGAGGCTCCTCAAGAAAAGCAAGCTGAAGAAAGCGCTGAATAAATCATTTAAGAAAATCCCGAGCTTCATCGCTCGGGATTTTTTGTTTTAAACAAACCCATGAGTCCTTTTACAATTACTATTTTAGGAAGCGGATCAGCAACACCAACCTTTGAACGAAACCCAAGTTCGCAAGTTGTTTTTATGAAAGATAAAACCTTTCTTATCGATTGCGCTGAAGGCACACAGATGCAACTTCGAAAATACGCTATCAGACATAATAGAATCGACCATATTTTTATTAGCCATCTACACGGCGATCATTTCCTAGGGTTGATGGGTCTTTTGTTCACAAATCATCTTTATAGCCGCTCTAAAGAACTCCACATTTACGCTCCAGTAGAATTAAAAGAGATTATAGATATTCAACTTAAAGCTTCAAAATCTACACTTATTTATTCATTAATATTTCACCCTTTAACACCAAATGTAAAGGAGGTTATTTTAGAAGGTACCAACTTCGAGATAAGTTCGTTCCCTTTAAAACATAGCGTAGATACCTGGGGATTTCTTTTTAAAGAAATTTCAACAGGAAGAAAGCTTAGAAAAGACTTTTTGATGACTGAACAACTTCTTATTTCTGACATTAAAAAGATTAAAGATGGAGAAAACTACATCAATGAAACTGGTGCGGTTTACAAAAACGAAGATATAACTAATCCAGCAGATAAGCCAAGAAGTTATGCCTATTGTTCGGATACCATTTACGATGAAGATATCTTAAATTATATAGATAACACAGATTTATTATACCACGAAGCCACCTTTACAAATGCCTTTGCAGAAGTAGCCAGAGCTAAGATGCACTCAACCTCTATCGAAGCTGCTACTATAGCGAAAATGGCGAATGTAAAACAATTATTAATCGGTCATTTTTCGGCCAGATATGATGATGATTTAGAGTTATTGGCTGAAGCCCGAAGTGTATTCCCTAATACAATATCGGCAGCAGATGGCAAGGTTGTTTACCTTTAATTTTTCTAATTATATTCTTCTTCCAAAAGTGTTTTAAGTTGTGCAGGCTGTACATCTGTGGTTAGTTGGCCCATTTTACAGTATGATATCATCCCTGTTTGCTCTGATACTATAATTGTAATAGCATCCGATTGTTCGGTAATACCTATCGCTGAACGATGTCTTAACCCAAGTTCATCCGAAATATTCCTATTGCCCGACACCGGTAAAATACACCTGGCTGCCTTTATCTTATTATCAATAATAATAAGTGCCCCATCGTGCAAAGGACTATTTTTATAAAAGATATTTTCAATTAAAGGAGTCGATATACTTGCATCAATAAGCACACCTGTATTTACGAAAGTCTGCAACTCATTTTTGCGTGCTATTACTATCAAAGCCCCTGTTCTACTTATACTCATCCTCTGACAAGCTTGTAATATGGGGTCGATGCTTAACAGGTTTTCGTTTATCATATTTATTTTCCAAAACATAAATCGCTTAGGTTTATTTTGGATAAATCTGGGGGTACCTAAAAGCAATAAAAACCTCCTTATTTCTGGTTGAAAAACGACTATCAAAGCTATTACCCCAACGCTTATAAATTGACCTAATATTTCGGAAAGTAATGCCATTTCTAAAGCTCTTACTAATTTCCACATTAGATATATTGCTATTATTCCAATGAAAATATTTATAGCTGCGGTTCCTTTTATTAGTTTGTAAAGTTCGTAAAACAAATACGCAACCAATAAGATATCGATGGTGTCGAGTAGCGATAATTTAGGTAAGCCTGTTATATAAAGTTGATACATTATTATTAAGTTTAGTTTGCAAAATTACATTAATTTCTTTTATACTTCTAAAAATAAAATTTATTAAAAGTATAAAAAAAACAAAACTTAGATTCCTCGTATTGCTTTTTCGCTATAGCGTATTAATTCAGGGAAAAACTCAGTAAATTCAGATTCATATAAAACATAATCTTTTTTAAGGTCATCAACTGCTGTTTCCATTCCCGAATTAAATGTGGTGCGTTTAGACATTCCGTGAAAAACCCACACCAAAAACTTAATATCAGCATACGACACAAGCCAATTGTGATTAATCATATAGGGCATTATACGTTTTGTGTGAGGAGGGAGAATAGGATAATTTCTTACTAAAATTTGATATGTTTTATCAGCAATTTTCTCAACAGGGATGTCAGAATATTTATGATAATTGAGTGAAAGAAAATGATCGTAATAAATATCTACAATAATTCCGGCAAACTTTTTATACTTTTCTTCCAACCTTTTTTTGCTTTGTTTTACTATTGGATGGTCGTCGGTAAATCTATCTATCTTCCGATGCAGTACTATTCCTGACTGTATTCCTGGTTCGAAAGCATCAAATTGCTTCCCTTTTACCGAATCAGCTATTAAGTTGCCCAGTATAAGTCGCTCATCATGACCAGATAAAAACACATGCGCTAAAAAATTCATTTATTCGAAAGATTTAGTAAGAAAATACGTATTATTAACAAAATTTTGCCTAAGTTTGCAATCTAAAATTTGCGTAAAAATAAGTTTAATAATCATACAAATATATATAAAGATGCAAAAGTTATTGTTATTGGGAGACGAAGCCATAGCTCTGGGTGCTATCGACGCTGGCTTGTCGGGAATTTATGCTTACCCGGGCACTCCATCAACCGAAATAACCGAATATGTACAACACTCGAAAGAGGCAAAAGTTAAAGGCATAAAGAGCAGCTGGTCTGTTAATGAAAAAACTGCTATGGAAGCCGCTTTGGGTATGTCGTATGCAGGTAAAAGAACTATGGTGTGCATGAAGCATGTTGGTTTGAACGTTGCTGCAGATCCATTCGTTAACTCATCAATAACTGGAGCTAACGGTGGTATTATTGTTGTAGCTGCCGACGATCCATCAATGCATTCATCACAAAACGAACAGGATTCAAGGTTTTTTGGCAAATTTGCATTGATGCCCATCCTTGAGCCGGTAAACCAACAGGAATGTTACGACATGGTGCATTATGGTTTCGAACTTTCTGAGAAATACAAAGTACCTGTATTGTTAAGATTAACAACCCGTTTGGCGCATTCAAGAGCTGGCGTTGAACGCAGAGGAACTCAAGTGGAGCAAAACAAGATGGCTTTGCCTGCTAATTTACGTCAATTTGTATTGTTGCCAGCTATTGCCCGCAAACAATACAAAACATTGCTCAACAATCAAATTTTCTTTAATAAAGAATCAGAAGAATCAGCATTCAATATATATTATGAAGGTGGCGACAAGAAATTAGGCATAATCACCACAGGTATTGCCTACAATTATTTAATGGAAAATTATCCTGAAAGAAATGTAGCTTTCCCTATCTTAAAAATTGGTCAATACCCTATCCCTTACGCTCAAGTTGAAAAGATTTGCAACGAATGCGAAGAGATTTTAGTGTTGGAAGAAGGTGCTCCTATGGTTGAGGAAATGTTAAAAGGATTCCTACATAAAGGCATTAAAGTTAAAGGAAGATTGGACGGCACAGTGCCACGTGACGGCGAGCTGAACCCAAATATTGTGGCTAAAGCTTTAGGTATGCCAGTTGTTGAGGGAGCTGATATCCCTAGCGTTGTGGTTAACCGCCCACCGGTTTTATGTGCTGGTTGTCCTCATACCGATTCTTATTTGGCGCTTAACGAAGCTTTGTCGACACTGGAAAGAGGTAGAGTTTTTGCTGATATCGGTTGCTATACTTTGGCTGCTTTAGAGCCTTTGGAAGCTATCAATTCTTGTGTGGATATGGGTGCTTCTATAACTATGGCTAAGGGTGCTGCCGATGCTGGAATGGTTCCGGCTGTGGCTGTTATCGGTGATTCAACTTTTGCACATTCAGGAATGACAGGTTTATTGGAAGCAATACTCGACAAATCGCCTATTACTGTGCTTATTTTAGATAACGATACTACTGGTATGACAGGTGGACAGAATTCGGCTGCTAATGGCCGTATCGAAGCTATTTGCATAGGTTTGGGTGTTGAAGAAGAACACATAAGAATTTTAAAACCAATCCGCAAATACCACGACGAAAACGTTCAAATAATGAAAGAAGAGCTAGCTTACAATGGCGTTTCGGTTATCATCCCTCGTCGCGAGTGTATTGTGGCTATCGACAAACGAATGAGAGAAAAAGCAAAGCTTAAAAATAGTGCTGAACAAGCTTAATTTATTAATATTAATTCTGAAATTACAATGAAAAAAGATATAATTCTTGCAGGTGTCGGTGGACAAGGTATCCTTTCGATGGCAGCTATAATTGGCACTGCAGCATTGGATATGGGCCTGTATTTAAAGCAATCCGAGGTTCATGGAATGTCTCAACGTGGTGGTGATGTATCTTCGCATCTTCGCATTTCGTCCAATGATATTGCATCAGATCTTATTCCTGGTGGCAAAGCTGATATGGTGATTTCTATCGAACCTATGGAGGCTTTGCGTTATCTTCCGATGCTTTCTAATGAAGGTTGGTTGATTTCAAATACCAAGCCGTTCAACAATATAGCTAATTATCCAGATGTGGAAGAAATTTATGCCGAAATCAACAAAACTCCGCTTCATATTATGATTAATGCCGAGCAAATAGCAAAAGAAGCAGGAACTGCTCGTGCAGCTAATGTGGTGATATTAGGTGCAGCATCCTTACATTTAGGTATCGAATATTCGAGATTTGAAGATGCTATCCGTAAGATTTTTGGTCGCAAAGGTGATGCTATAGTTGATTTCAACTTAAAAGCACTTAAAGCAGGTCGCGATTTTGCCGAACAGCTTTAACACAACTTATATCATATTACTAAAAAAAAAGAAAGCCTGCTCAAAGAGTAGGCTTTCTTTTTTTATGGTTGTTATGAATATTATTTCATTGCCTTAAGATTCATCGCATAAAACGACACAAATATACTCGACATCAATAGTTCGCCTGTTGGAAACCCCTGCCCTTTCATAAAATAAAGTATCGCTAATATAATTGAAATTTGAGCGATGGTATACAAATGAAACCCTATTTTATACAAATTCCACATAAATAAAGCACCAGTCAGGGCGAGCATACTCAACACTAAATTCACCACAAAAAAAGCCCTTCCTGCTGCCATCGTTACTTGCAAACCTTCTTTAATACCTGCAAAAGCCTTAGGCAATTTCTCGTCCTGTATCATATCAAATATCGTATTATAATAAAATGAATACATCATATTTGATATTATCATCAGTCCGCTACCAACAAAAGTAAGGATGCACATCACTGTAAGCTGCATTGGGCGCACTGTAGGCTTGTTTTCTATAGGTTGTTGCTCGTTTTGATAGTCTATTTCTTCCATGTTGAATTGTTGCTTATTTAAGTTTGCAAAATTACTCATTAATTAAGTTATACCAAATATTATTATTAACAATCCTATTAAGCATTATATTTTTTCTTTTTTTAGTAAAAATGACTTTAAATTCATTTTAACCTTTTTTATGATAATATTTAAACTTTTAATGGATTTATAACAGTAATTTTGATCCGTCGTATATGACTTCTGAAAAACCAGAAATTTTCTGTAAAGTGGATTCATAATAATAAGCGACAAAGTGGGGTTATGTATAGCGGGGGCGACAATTTATCGGTTATCACAAATGACTACAGAGTACCTACCAGTCATTTTTTAATTTACCACAATAAGTTATACTACAATAGTAACTATTTTATAAGCTACTACAACTTGTTTTATGCTTTTACTAATAAGTTTAAGGCAATTATTAATATTTTTAAATCTATTTTCAATCGATTGAATGCTATATTCAATCTTTTGAAAACTCTGTTCAACCTTTTGAGAACTCCGTTCAATCTATTTAAAACTCCGTTCAATATTTTGAAAACCCTGTTCAATCTATTTAAAAACCCTTTCAATCAATTGAAAGCTATATTCAATCAATTGAAAACGTTTTTCAATTTAATGAAAATTCAACTTAATGTACTCAAAAATTCATTAAATTTATTAAGTAGTCCATTAAATATCAATAATATAATAATAAATATATCAAACATAAGTTTAAAATTAAATAAATAATTAAATCATAAATATTATGGCAAAAGGTAGTAAACCAAGAATTGGTAGAAATCGTAGAGATTTTGGACCAGACATCAAGAAAGTTAGCTCTTATATTTTAGTATCATGTCCACCACCTGTAGGGCAAACCAATGGTTCAAGATTAAAAATTGAGACCGTTGAGATGGACCAAATAGCAGTTATTAACAGTAGATGGGAAGTTAATACCGGAAAATGGGATAATAAAAAAAGCTCACGTACCGCTGATGTGATAGCAGAAGACAAAGCTATTATAAAAGCAATGGTTGATTTAGATAAATCACGTCATATCTATAATCGCGTAGCATCCAATCCTGATGCTACTATTGAAGATTATAGTGCATTTAACATCGTAGGAGGTACTCAATTAGCTTCAAGTTCTCATAAAAGTGCTGTAGCACCTGGTATGAAAACTGTAAACATTGGTTTAAAAGAATCAATGTATCTTGCCCATAAATTAAAAGTAACAGCCCCTGATCATAAGGGTATTGGAATGGAAGATGGTGTAAAAAATATTTTAATTTATAAGGCTGTAGCTCTTATAGGTGCAGTTGCTCCTGCTTTAAATCTTTATCAATATGTTGGTGATGTCAATCGTGGCACCATTATAGTTAAGCACGAAGATACCACTCAGGGTATGAGAGCCTGGTATATTGGCAGAGTTAAAAACTCGATAGGAGAATTAGGAGAACCAAGCGAACCAGTTGGATTTATTATCATCTAAATTCAATTACGAATTACGAATTACGCCTGCCTGTCCGGTAGGCAGGAATTACGAAGCCCTATTATTAATTTGATAGGGCTTTTTGTTTTTATTAATAAAAAAAACATTTAAAAAAAGGAATCATAAAAGAGCAAGTGAGTTAGGTTAAGGAATAATAAAGTTTACTTAAATCGCCATATCACTAAATATTTTCCCCATATTCACCTTTCATATCACCTTCCCTCTCCACTTACCAAAGCGGAGATAGAGGATAGAAAGCACTCCTACACATATATAATAAACATATTCGGCAAACCAAATCATCTCGAAAGAATGACGGAAGAAGTTTGCCAACAACATTGCAACAGCTACATATATCAAAATAGTTCCGGTTTCGATAAATAAAGCGATATTGGTGTTGGCAGTACCCGAAACACCACTAAAAGGGATCATCATTACCGAAAATACAACAGTGGCTCCCGAAATAATGTAGAGGGTAAGAACGCTGTCTTTAATCAAAAGCAAATCATTTGTGTACAAGCCTATTACTTGAGTAGGGAACAACGCAATGCTGCCCGCCAAGAGAAATGCTGTAAGGACACTCATCGTAATTACCTTTTTTATTATTTTAATAACGGTATTCGTTTGGTTGGCTCCTATCGCATTGCTGACCATCGAACTAGTGGTGGAACAATATCCCCAAACAGGTATCATCAACACCATATAAATACTACGAACTATGTTGGAAATGGCTAAAGGACGTTCACCACATTTTTCTATAATGATAAAAAAGACAAACCATCCACTAAGTGAAATAAAATATTGTAGCATAATAAAAACCGAGACATTTAAGGTCTTTTTTATTAAGGTAAATTGTGGTTTGCGGAACTTAAAAAGCATGTATTTCTTAAGTTCTTTATGTTTAAAAGTTATGTAAAAAAAGAATAAAGTAGCAATTGCTTCTGAAATTACATTGGCAATTGCAGCTCCTTTAAGGCCCAATACAGGCATCCCCCAATGCCCGAATATTAATGCGTAAGCTAATATGATATTTATGCCAGCCATTAATGCCGAACTTATCGACAAGTATTTAGTGTTGGTGATTCCGATGTAAAAAGAGCGAAAAAGGGTGCCTAAAAAGGAAAATATCAAACCCCATATTCTTATGTTTAAAAAGTCGATTGAAGCCTTGCAAATCTCCGGCGAATGTATGGAGACTTTGAAGAAATAGGGTGCAAAAAACTTTGAGATTAATATTAAAACAGCAGCAAGAGCCAGCAAAAAATATAAGCCATTGTCGAAGGAACTACCGATTTCGCTAAAGTTTTTCTCTCCATTTCTACGTGCAATTAGTATCTGCAATCCTGACCCAAACCCAAAACCAATCATGTAAAAAGAAACATAATAAATGCCCGCAATGGCCGAAGCACCAAGTTCTACCTCTCCTACTCTACCCAAAAAAGCAGTGTCGGTAACGTTGATAATATTTTGCGCAATAAGTGCAAGCATTATAGGTGCCGAGATTTTCCAGATGCTTTTATAAGTGAGTAAGGATGGCAAAATATTTATGAATTATGAGTTATGAATTAGGAATGAAAAGTTTGAAGTTGCTTTATCAATAAGCTAAATTAAACAAAATAATTTAAGCTT
>CAYRBL010000071.1:1911-11404 GCA_964422385.1 uncultured Bacteroides sp. | reverse complement strand
AAAAGGCTTGCTTTACAAGCAATGATACAAGGTTTATATTTAGGTAATGGATTAATGTCTCAAGCAATAGATTATGACTTGAATATTGGTGACTTTGCACCTAAATTTACTAGTCCAAATTATGCTGACACTGTTAGCATTTATATAAGAAGTACAGAAGCACCTGACTATAATATTCTAACTGAGTATCATGGTTTGGGTTTGGAAACTAATGGCAACTTACCATATCTAACATTACCTACGCTCGACACAGCAATACATAACATACATATTGTATTTACTAATCGAAATTGTATTGAAACCTGGAGTGATCCAGTAAGTATCTCTGATACACTTATACATTACAGCTTCTTTACGCATCCTGTTTCTTCTTTTTTCCAAAACAATATGCAGATAGTTTATAATTCTGGATTTTATGAGGGTAGTTTGATTTGGTCTGGGGAAGTAATCCCTGATGGAGTTATAAATATTTTTGATCTGGCTGATGTTTTTGATATGATTAACGATTCAAACGCACCTATTGGATACTTTACCGAAGATGTAACAGGCGATGGCATCCTTAATATATTTGATCTCGCATTAGTGTTTGACAATTTAAACATGGGAGTGGGTTCTATTAATCCTTTTACATTAAAGAAGTAATTTTATTAAAACTAAATTAATTCAAAAAAGCTTGGTATAAAAACCAGGCTTTTTTTGTTTATGGTGCTCTTTTATAATATAAGTGTTAAATTAGCGTTAAACATAAATAACATAATTAATTTTATCATAATGAAAAAATCTTCTCTTCTTATTGCACTGTTCTTATTAATGAGCCAAAATATATTGTTTGCGCAACAATGTGGAAATTATCTTTACAATACTAATCAATTGCTGCAAAATACTAGTAGAGGTCCTGCGAGTAATGCGCCTATCCAGAATAATAATGAGTTTACAATCATAGTTAATGGGTTGATGAATCTTGTGGCTGATGATTACACTGCTATTTTTAACATTGTACAAGTTGGGGAAACGATAGAAGCCACTGACCAGATGATGGCAAACAGGATTTCTGTTTTCAAACATCGTCTTGCTCTATCAGGTTTTGATACGAATGAAGTGAGGATTGATATGATTTCATTTGTACCCAGATTTGACATTCAAACAGAGACAAAACTCTTTAGTAAAACCTATAATGAAGTTCCGGCAGGATATGAAATGCAGAAGAATATATCAGTTCATTTTAAGAAATCAGCAATGATGGATGGCATTATGACAGCTGCTACTTATGCTGAGATTTATGATATTGTAAAGGTAGATTATTTTGTAAGCAATCTTCAGCAGCAATTGGATAGTTTACGTTTGAAATGTTTGCAGGAAGTAAAAGCAAAAGTAAAATCTTATGAAAAGTTAGGCTTTAAATTTGACACTTTAAGAAAAATAATGAGTGATAATTTTTCAACTATTTATCCACAGACAAGGTATTTTAATTATCAGGCTTTCTCACGTCCATCATTGAATGCAGCTAAAAAGAAGAATTCATCACTGCCTCTGGTAAACGAAGCGCCAAAAACTACTTCTAAGTTTTATAGTCAACTTAGTTATGACTTGTATGATTTGGTGATTAATCCTGTGGTTACTGAGCCTGTGGTTCAATTATCTTATTCTGTTTCGGTAAAATACTTTTTTAAAGAAGATGAGGATAAACCTAAGGATAAGTTCTACATTATTACTCCTACAGGCGATGCAAAACAGTTTTTGCCTAGGTAAAAGAGTGCCTAAAGTTTGAAGTTTGAAATGCCTTAAATTGAAAACAAAACAAATAACTTTATGAAGAATAAAAAGAATATCAAAAGCATTGTTAAGATTATTTCTATTTTGAGTATAGTTATAATCTTTATGAGTTTTATTTCTGATAAAGCTTATAACCATCTTACTACTATTCCTACTCAAACTCTAAATCTTTTTAAGATGATTGGTGCTATCTCTAAAGCCAAAGAAAGTACTGTAAAGAGTTTTCAGATTAGCGAATTCGTTTCATTTAAAGAATATAAAACCTATTTGAATGCAATTAAAAAAGATTCGACAATGGAGTTTTATCTTAGTCAGTTTCCTGATTCCAATATTAGTTCGCCCGAAGCTTATCGAAAGTACATAAGTATTGACGAATATGATGATTATCCTGTGCTTGGCATTACATGGGAAAGTGCCATGAACTTTTGTAGATGGAAGACTTTAGCTGATAATAAAGACAGTATAAAGTTTTATTATCGACTGCCTGTAGTATCTGAGTGGCTTGCTGCTTATCATTATTACACTCAAAATAAAATTAAGAATGATATGAATGATAAATATTCTGATTGGCTTTATAGCAATTTCGATGAAGCAACGTATGGTTATAAAGAAGATTTTGAGTTTATGTTTGATTATCCATATCCTTATAAGAAAACTGATCCAATGGTTTTAAAACGAATGAGAGT
The DNA here is from genome assembly GCA_964422385.1 of uncultured Bacteroides sp. Taxonomy (GTDB): domain Bacteria; phylum Bacteroidota; class Bacteroidia; order Bacteroidales; family JACABE01; genus JBAXLO01. Next base: position 8,945 of record CAYRBL010000071.1, on the reverse strand, counting down.
CATAGGAGATTCATATATGTTTCAACATGATCCTTCATTTTTAATACCTGGGGTTTATTACTTTCCTTTGTTAAATAATTACTATTATGCTTACGAAGGGCAAAGGCATGTAGCTTTTAGATATGTTAAGATTAACACAAGCGCTTACCCTGATTTAATTTATACAGGAGCATCAAATACTGATTTAATAAATAGATTAAATACAAAGTAGTCATGAAAAAAATAGCATTAATATTCGTAATATTTGCTTTGCTAAGCATAAATAGTAAAGCACAAAAGCAAGCTTTTAATGGTGATAATTACGTTTGTAATTTTGAAACATCGCATGGATTTCTTGTTGGTAGATATATTTCTTATTATAAAAATGGCAAGACAAAAGCTGTTGGCAATTATGAAGGCAATTGCAGAGTAGGAATTTGGTTTGTATGGGACTCGACAGGAAGATTGAGAGCGCAAAGGGATTATAAAAATTTATTTTGTTATGATAGAATTAAACCTGCAATACCTAAGGATAAACCTATAGAACTGCTAAACACACCTAAATACACTTTAAAATATAACAATGATGGCTATATCGAAAGCTTTTTTGTGAAAGAAAGAATGGTAGTTTGGTCGTCGAGGATTTGGCGAATTATATTGCCACAGGATAATCCTTTGTTATTCGAAAACGATATGTTGTTCAGTATTATCACTAAATACTTACAAAATAAAGGCGAGATGTATACTGATGAAGAGTTCACGAAAGTGCTTAAAATAGACAGTTTGAATTTTAACAAACAAAAAATAATTGCTTATAAAATTAAAGAAGATAGATTTTTCGATAACGAAAGACTGCTTTCTGAAGACCGAATACTTGGAATTTGTCCGCTTGTAATGAATTCAGAAACGAATGAACAGACAGAATTGGCTTGGATTTATTTTCCTGATTTTAGAAAGGCCTTAGCGCAACAAAAACGATTAAATAAAAATATTATTCCAAACATAATCACTTACGATGATTTGTTTTTCTTTAGATACTTTTACGGAAAGATCATAAAGCAATCTAATGTGTACGATAGGCCAATTGCTAAATATAAATTTACAAGCAAAGAAATAGACAAAGAAGCTTTACGAATTGAGATGGATTTGATAGACACAGAGCATAATTTATGGATAAGTTATACAAAATAACAATAATTTATAAGTTTGTTTACACCAATTAATATAGCTTTATTTCATACTTTTTATTTTTTTATTGTTATAATTAATCAGAATTATTACATTTGCATTCTAAAAAATAAAAAAATGAATAAAAGCGGATCGAAAACGAATACAAAGCTAAAAACAAATACACCAAAAGTAGAAAAAGAAACAAAAAATATTAATACATATCTTTTAGCTCTTATCTGTTTTTTATTTGCATTTGTGCTATACTCCAACACTTTTAAGCATTCGTATGTTTTAGATGACTTTACGGTGATGTCTGATAATTTTGTTGTAAAAAAAGGTGTTTCAGCCATACCTCAGATATTAAACACGACTTACAGATATGGTGCCAACATTTATAACGACAACCTATACCGCCCATTAACACTAATAATGTTTGCAATCGAATGGCAGGTGTCACCTAATAATCCATATTTAAGCCATATATTAAATGTACTTTTTTATGCCCTTTCGTGTTTCTTACTTTTAATAGTACTTCGCAAATATTTCAACAGAGCACATCCTTTAATACCATTTATAATAACTTTAATTTATACTGCTCACCCAATTCACACCGAAGTAGTTGCCAATATAAAAAGTCGTGACGAAATTATGTCATTCTTTTTCCTGATGCTATCTTTATTAACATTGCATACGTGGTTCGACAAACAAAAATGGTGGGCATTACCAATTGCAATCATCACTTTTTTCTTAGCTTTATTATCAAAAGAAGGAGTGGTAACTATGGCTGTATTAATACCCTTGCTTGCTTGGTTTTTCACCGATGCTAAACTTAAAAACATAATTACAGCTTCAATTTTAATGTTTATTCCAGTAGTTTTTTACATCTTTTTGCGACAGCTAATCATAAATAAATATAGCCTCCCCGCCCCTATTTCGATAGCCGACAATTTTTTAGTGGGAGTCAGCATTCCCATCGAACATTTCGCCACAGCGGTATTATTGTTAGGCAAATATTTATTGCTTTCAATATTCCCTTACCAATTGGTTTGCGATTATTCTTTTAGTCAAATCCCAGTGGTTGGGCTCGGCAACATACTGTTTATACTATCAGTACTAATTTATGCAGCCCTCGTTTTTTATATTATTATCACTTTTAAAAAGAAAGACCCAATAGCTTTTGGTATTCTTTTTTTCATACTAACATTAAGTATGTACAGCAATATTATTTTCCACGTAGGTACTTCTTTTGGCGAACGTTTGCTCTTTTTACCAAGTTTAGGTATATGTATTTCTTTTGTTTTCTTTTTATCAAAATTATTTAAAATAAATGATAATAAAAAGAAAACAGAACTTGAAATCATCAAACACAAACCTCTGTTAAGTACTATTATTCTTATAGTTTTATTTATGCTTGGCGCAAAAACAATAATTAGAGCTGCTGAATGGAAAGACCCTGTAACTTTATTTGGGAGCGATGTAAAAAAATCAAGCAACAGTTCGCACCTACATTTATATTATGGAATTTCGCTTCGCGATAAAGCTATGAAAAAAGAAAACGAAGCTTCAAAAGAGGATTTATTATTAAAAGCTATCGATCATTTCGAAAAAGGAATCGCAATATATCCTGCGTATAACGATTGCTACGAACAACTTGGCCTTGCTTGGTACCATTTGAAAGACAACACCAAATCATTAGAAAATTATAATAAAGCTTTAGAATTTAACAAAACAAAAGCCTCAACCTGGAACAATTCTGGGATTATTTATTATGAAACAAATAATCTTCAAAAAGCTTTAGAATACTTTAATACGGCTCTTAAATTGGAAGGAAATTATGTGGATGCATTCTTCAACAGAGCTATGGTAAAGGGCAGATTGAATGATTATAAAGGGGCTCTTGATGATTTTAAGAAGGTATTGGAATTTAAACCTGAAAAAAAGGAAGTTTATTTTAGAATTGCCAATGCAAAATCGGATATGAAAGATTATGAAGGGGCTATTGCCGAATACAATAGAGCAGTAGAATATGAACCTAAGAACTTAGATGCAATAAATAATAGAGGCAATTGCAAGAACTTTTTGAAAGATTATACTGGTGCTATTGCCGACTATAGCAAGGCCATCGAAATAGATCCCAATTTTGCCAATGCTTATTTCAATATTGGGGTAATGCTTACCAATCTTAATAGGTATGAGGAGGCCATTGCACGTTATAAACAATATATACAGTTGAATCCACAGAACTATATGGCTTATCAGCGCATTGGGAATATTTATTTAAGCCTGAAACAACAAAAAGAAGCTAAAATTTGGCTCGATAAAGCACAGGAAATCCTAATGAAAAATAAGAATTATTAATTAAAAATTAAGAATATTAAAAGGCGTTTTTAGACAGAAAGTCTTTTATTTGTCAATTGGAGCAAATTACTACAAATTATGAGTAAATCACTCCGATTTATGAGTAAATCACTCCAAATTATGAGCAAATCACTCCAAATTATGAGCAAATCACTCCAAATTATGAGTAAATCACTCCAAATTATGAGTGAATAACTCCGATTTATGAGTAGATTACTGTGATTCGGAGTAAATCACTCCAAATTATTAGTAGACTGCTCCGAAGTATAAGTGAATCACTCCTGCATTGGAGCAAATCACTCCAAATTATGAGTGAATCACTCCGATTAAAAGCAAATTATTACTGTGATTTATGTGCTAACATTATGTAATAATGCTTTGTACGATTATTTAGTAAAGAAAAATTATATTATTATTAAAAAAAGGATTTTACTTTTAGATTTTTATAAATAAGCTTTAAAAACAAAAAGCGTACTTAAAGTTGAAAAGAAAATTTCAACCTTAAGTACGCTATATTTTAAGCAAACTTTATAGTGTTTAATTAATTTCGGATAGAAAGTAAAGGCAAACTTGTATTAAAAAGTTCTTTTTCAGGATGCTTTTGACCAAATATTCTTTGAAAGAAACTTGTTTTATGAGGCATAAAAGCAATTACATCAATATTATACTCAGCAGTAAAATTATGAATTGCATTATGAGGGTCAATACCTTCAATGGCATCACAGAAAAACTTACCCGCTTTAAATTCTTTAGCAAAAATTACTTTTAATTCATCAAACTTAATTTCGGATTGCAAAAAATCGCTATGTTCACTTACATGAACACAATAAATATTTGGATTAAAAGCCTCGAATTTTTCATAAAGCTGACGAATCAATAAAGCATCAGTAGGTTCTAAATTAGAGGCAAACATAATATTCTTTATCCCTTTAAAATTGGCTACCATTGGAACTGCCATTACCGAAATTTCGAAGTTATTTATAATATGTTTTGCAATTACACCCAACACACCTGAAGAATCACCCTTTCCTCTTGAACCAATAATGATAATATCAGGACGATACTCATCACAAAAAGCATTCAAATCAAATTCAAAATCACCACCTGTAACATTTGTCTTTATATTAATATTCAGAACACCTTTATCAATCAACATAGTTTTTAATTCCTTCGTTAAAACCTCAATCTGCTCATCTGCTTTTTGTTTAACATCTTCTAAAATCTCAGAATTAGAATATGGATTTATTTCATAAGCATCAGGCAAGCTAGGAGAAGAGATCATGAAATTGTCGTTATAGGCATGAAACAACATAATTTCCGAATCATATTTCTTGGCTATCTCTATCGCATATTTGCATGTATTCAAAGTATGAGGGGAAAAATCTACTGGTAAAAGAATTCGTTTCATTTTGTTAGTTTAGTTTTATTTTATTTTAGAAATATAATCATTCAGTTCGGTAATTGAATGCTCGAATTCAAAGGCATCATTCAACATATAATAATTATTCAAATCGTAAGTGTAACCATAGGCATATTTTGCGAACTCAAGCTTTGTATTTTCAAAATCGAACAATCTTAAGATTTCTTTTACTTGTGAAGTTAAAAGACAATTGTTATTCAAAACCTGTTTAGCTATAGTAAGTTTGGTATTTTCAAAAGACTTGGAAGCAATACTCTGTTTTACATTTACGAAATTCTCTGGAGTCATTGGATACTTACAACCTATTGCACCTGTGTAACCTGGAACTGGTTCATAAACGGGTACATTCTGTTGATTGTTGCCCTTTTCATGATGATGTTTATTATTATTTCTATTAGGATTATTTCTGTTATAATTATTATTGGTATTATTGTTATTATCAGGATAAGTTTGGCTGCCATAAGTTGTAGTAGTTGTTTGGGTTGTTGTGGTAGTAGTAGTTTGCGAACCATTAGGAGTATTTACATTTGTATGTGTTTGATATGCTCCATTATTATTACCAGTATTTACATTCATATTTACGCTTACTCCTGTTTTAGGATCAACATAATTAACGCCTACGCTTCCATTAGGTTGCGCAGCTGCATTGTTGTTATTTCCATGATTATGATTATCATCTGGTATGGCTTGTTGATTAATTATTACAGGTTCTGCTCTCAAAGGATGATTATTATTAAGTTCCTTCTCACCTACAAATTTAACCTCCCATAGTTTTTTCTTATTTTTTAAAATAGAATAAGAAATTTCGACACCTGGTCTTAAATCAATAACTTTTTCGATCTTTCCAAGTTTTACATTACTAAATACAATCTTACATTTACAATTCATGTTTGCAAGATTTGTAACTGTAACCGTACTCTGTGCAACTTTATTTTGTTTTTCACCGTTAACATAAAGTGTAAAAGTTTCTCCTTTTTCTGTATAAAGTCTAAGGCTAGACTCTTGAGCATACGAATAAATAGCTACTAAAATAAAAATCGCTGTTACTAAAATATTTCTTTTCATTGTTGAATAATTAAAATGTTTGTCAAAAGTACTTATAATTTTTTAATTTTTGAATGTTTTATAAAAAAAACTTACAAAAAATATGCCACCCATAACTCATGATTGTTAGTAGATTGTTTTTTTATTCAAAAAAAATATTAAATAATTCAAACTTATAGCTGAATAAAGGTAGTTATTTTCTAAATTTGTAAACTTTTTCAAAAGTAAATTAACATTAATATACTAAATAACTTTCAAACTATTTTATGAGTAATTATATTGGAATACGACATGAAGATAAATACGTTATGGAACGAAGAGCTCCATTAACACCTATGCATATCGAGCGTTTGATAAAACATCAAAAACTAGATTTCATAGTGCAGTCTTCCGCAAAAAGAGTTTTTAAAGACGATGAATATGCCAAAGCAGGTGCAATTATAGCCGATAATTTAAAAGATTGTAATGTTATTTTAGGGGTAAAAGAAATGCCTCTCGACTTTTTTGAACAAGATAAAACATACGTTTTCTTTTCACATGTTATAAAAGGACAGAAGTACAATATGCCTATGCTAAAACGTATGATGGAACTCGGCTGCAACCTTATCGACTACGAACGCATCGTTGACGAACAAAATAAAAGATTAATATTCTTTGGAAAGTACGCTGGTCTTGCTGGTATGATTAATTCTTTTTGGGCTTTAGGATTGCGTTTAAAATATTATGGTTACGATACTCCTTTCTTAAAAATAAAACAAGCTCATCTTTATGATTCATTAAAAGAAGCTAAAGATGCAATATCATACGTAGGCCAAATAATAGCCGAAGAAGGTCTTCATCCTGACCTGCGTCCTTTCGTAATTGGTTTTACAGGTTATGGAAATGTTTCTTTAGGTGCTCAGGAAATATGTGGTTTGCTTCCAGTAAAAGAAATCTCGACTGAGAAACTTCTTAAACTTACAGACAGAGAAAAACTACCTAATAATATAATTTATAAAGTAGTTTTTAAAGAAAAACACTTATCCGAACACATTGAGAACCCTTCTGAATTCTTCCTTCACGA
>CAYRBL010000071.1:0-1811 GCA_964422385.1 uncultured Bacteroides sp. | reverse complement strand
GATATTCTTCCAAGCGAATTGCCAAGAGATTCGTCAAGTGGCTTTGCTGATGCACTTATGAACTTTATTAAGCCTATTGCTTTTGCTGATTACGATCTACCATTTGAAGATATAGATCTTCCTAAATCATTAAAAAAGGCATTGATTTTGCATAAAGGAAAACTTACACACGAATACGAATATATTAAGGATTTCTTAGATCAGGAATAATAAATAAATAATATAATGACTAAATTAGGGCGCATATATTTACTAACATTTTGTTTTCTTCTTTTTGGGACTATTTTGTTTGCTCAAAAAAAAGATTCAACTGCTTATGCTCGCAGCAGGTCGTTATATTATTATGATACTCCTAATTCGTTCAACTTTCCAGATTTCCAAAGACTGGATACTATTTTACTTGGCTTCCAACAATACAATCCCACTTTCCATAATGAAATGTTTACGCAATGGTCGGGGAATATTGGTGGGGCTAATAAAAGTATCGTTTTCGAACCTGTGCATTCAATTGGTATTGCTTATGGAAATCATAATTATGATAATTTAATTTATAATAATTACACCAATAAATATTATCAGTTACGCAAGCCTTTTACCGAAATATATTATGTTTCGGGGCCTCAAAAAGAAGATATATTCAGAGTGTTCCACAGTCAGAATCTGTCTAAAACATGGAATGTAGCTATTGATATGCGCATCATTGACTCTTGGGGAACTTATTATCATCAGGCATCCGACAATACAAATCTAAATTTAAACACCAATTATCTTTCGCCCGATAGAAGGTATCGGGTATTGGCATCCTATTATCACAACAGGATTACTACAGAAGAAAATGGTGGCTTGCATTCGGATTCTTTGTTCGAAAACAATAGCATTACCCAACGTTTGGCTGTGCCCGTTAACTTAGGTTCTGCGCAAAATGAAGTTACCGAATCGGGTGTTTTTATCAAACAATTCCTCAATCTTAGAAGAGAGAAACAGGACAGTACCAAGGCGCCTCAAAAAGGCTTCTTCAATCCTGGAGAGTTTTCTTATTCTTTTCATTATGTTTTCAACTCTTATACTTTTACTGATAATATTAAAAGGGATACCAATTATTTTAAAAATATTTATTTTGATTCTCTAATTACGCATGATTCAACACAGGTAAAAAGGATAGAGAATAATTTTGCTTGGTCGAGTAGTATTGTAAATGCTAAGGATGCATCAAATCCTTTCAGGATAATTTTTGGTGTAAAACATTTGTATGTCGAGATAAAAGATTCGCTTCAGAAACGTACCTTTAGCCAGTTGATTCCTTATGGCGCCTTATCGGTTATTGCTTTTAAAAAGTTCCATCTCGATTTGCTTGCCGAATATGTTTTCGGTACCCACAACGAAAGCGACCTTAGTTTTAAAGGGGATATGAAATATGATTTTATCAAAAATAGTCCGGGCAAAAGAGTGCTTTCGGTTTCTTTAAACTACAATCGTAAAAGTGCTGATTGGTTTTACGAGGAATATTCGTCCAATAATTTTAAGTGGACAAAGATATTAAATAAGGAAGATATCATCACTACCAATGCTATGTTCAGGACTCCTAGCTTTAAAGTGGCGGCTACTTATCATCTTTTAGGCAACCATATTTATATGAACAATGATGCCTTGCCTACACAAAGCAGCGAAGTTATTCATGTTTTCAAAGCACAGATGACAAAACATATTTCGTGGAAACGTGTGGAGATTGACAACAATATTATCTATCAAAAGTCATCTGATGAGAATGTATTAAGGCTACCAAAAATAATTGCTATGCAGTCGTGGTATTT
>CAYRBL010000070.1:8230-11534 GCA_964422385.1 uncultured Bacteroides sp. | reverse complement strand
CAGGGGCCTACTGATTATGAGTCAGTTGCTCTAACCAACTGAGCTATAGGACCGGCTTTTATATATCTTATTATCTTGTTTGGGGCTGCAAAATTACAAAAATGTTCTTAAATACCAAATTTTAATTTATGTTATTAAATAAAAAAATAAAGAATATTATCTTTGATTTCGGAGGAGTAATATTAAATATAGATTATCAGCTAACTATTAATGCTTTTAAAAAGCTGGGCGTAGAAAACTTTGCCGAATTATATTCTCAGGCTTCTCAAACAAATATTTTTGATTTGTTGGAAACAGGGAAAATAAGTCCACAAGAATTCAGGGATGGATTGCGAAAATTAATAGGTATAAATCTTTCAGATGCTACTATTGATGCAGCCTGGAACGAAATATTACTAGATATACCTATTGCGAGAATTGAATTATTGGTAAAACTAAAATCAGAATACAATATATATTTACTTAGCAATACCAATGCGATCCATTATGATGTTTACATTAACGAAATAATAAAAGCAGGATATTCCAGCTTCGACGATATCTTTCATAAAGCTTATTTCTCGCATAATGTAGGGATGCGCAAACCTCATAAAGATATTTATGAATATATATTAAAAGAAGAGAATTTAGTACCCGAAGAAACATTATTTATTGACGATTCGATACAGAATCTAAAACCTGCTGAAGAATTGGGAATACAAACTTATCTTATGAAAATGGATGAGGAGATAATTGATTTCTTTAAAAAATAGTAGAGACGCCGCACGCAACGTCTCTACATATATATTGTATTAGAAATAATAAAACGCACCTAATAGTGTTCTAAAGTTGCTTACTACATAAGCATCCTGCATTTTTCCTTTTAAGTCAGGTGTACCATATTGAGCAGCGGTATATTCCAATTCAAGAGCAAACATTAATGCGCCGGCAGTATAGGTTAGCCTTGGAGCTACACGATACATAAAACCAATATTATTTACATTGCCATTACTACCATAAAACTGACCACCTTTTGTTAAGTCGGCAGCATAACCCATATTTTTATAATATCCTGCAAACAACCCTACATTTAATTTCTTAGATTTAGTTGTGATATCAGTCCAAACATCTAAGGAATTAGAATTAGCATAGGTTACTTTTCCTGCCACAGAATCGAAAGCAGACTCTATATAACCTCCTAACATAGTATGATCATTCAAATTGCCACCATAAGAACCTTCTAATTTAACATCAACAGCAGCGAAATTAAGTTTAGCGAAAGCTATTAAAGCAGTAGAAGCTAATTTATCTTTAGTTTGAATTTTATTAAACGTAAGTCTTGGTTGAATAGCTTTATATTCGCCACCTATACCAAATAAATGTCCGTTAGTATTGTATTGCAATTGCAAATGCATTTCGGGCAAGAGAGCATTTCTAAGATAAACAGGAGAGCTGCCTAAAGGACCACTGTTTTTATAATCAATCTGCGACAAAGCCACTGCAATAAGTTTAAGTTTATCAAAAGTACGAACATATCGTACTTGAGGATTGCGCGAGAATGAATGAAAAGGAGCACCAGTGTTTAAAGAGATAACAGCAGGCAACATCTCTGGCACATCAAAAGGTGACCAATAATTACCAATTAAAAGTTCATCCTTTTTCCAGGTAAGTTTAATATACGCGTGACGCAACCTAAAGATATTATCAGTAGCATCAGATGTACCGGTAAAATCACCTTCGATAACACCAATAGCTTTTGCATTTAATATATCAGGACCTGTAACGGTAGCTGTAAGTCGCGACATCATTGAGGCCTGATTAAAATTGCCATTACTATTAATGTCATTATTGTTTTTATCTAAAGATTTAGCAGCAGGATAAAGTACTAACTGCGTTTCTCTGCCTCCAACTGTTTGACGGGTGTCGAAAAAGATTTGTGAGCAAACAAATCCAGATAATTTAACACTAGCTTTGGTGCTGTCCTTTTGTGCAAAGGATCCAAATGAATTTAAGATCCCTACTAAAGTTAGTAGGAATAGAATGGTTTTTCTTTTCATTATACTTAATATGATTTTTATTAAAGATTAAGATTTCCCTTTTATAGAAGCTATCGCAAGAATAACGCCTAAAGCTATCCCTAAAACTGCTGCAAAAGCTACTCTATATTCTCCTGGCAAAAGGAAAGTGATAGTATGAGCAGGAATCCAAAAGAAAGGAATAGTCTTTTTAAACACAAAATTCCATTGTACATTCCAGTTGATTCTTGTTAGGATATCACCCATTTTTATACTCTTAAAAAGACCCGAAACAGTACCACCATTATCTACAATATGTGTATCGGTAATCTTATGAAAAGTCATCATAATTGGAGCATAGATAAGATTCATAGTTGCACTTATGCAGAAAGCAGCTAACAAACGTGTGCCTCCTAATCCTTTTTCGATGGCATCAAAAATATCCTTAGATTTCATTGCATCGCTTACACCACTAAGCTGACAACCTTTTTCGAGAAATGCAGGAATACCTCCACCAAACACATCAAAAGCAAACTTAATTGTGATACCTAATATACCCCAAACAATAGCTCTTGGCATAATACCAAAACCTGGAGTATTGAACTTGCCAGTCTTTATTCTTAGCCCAATTACTTCGCCCATTGTAGCAAGAATACCAAACTTAATAAAGCTGGTGAGCACCCAATATTGAGGATTGTATAAGAATCCTTTTTGGAATGAACTTAGGAAAGGGAGTGGTAAAAATATAAGCAATACCAAGATTGCGAATGTAAAAAAGAGAAGGTCGTTTTTCTTCATTTATGTATGATTTGTTTATTACTTTTTAATTCCTATACTTGATCTTTCTTTTTGTTTTTATAAAGAATGAAATAATCATAGTTTATAATCCCTAAAGAAATCACGATTATTATAAAAGCTATCCAGTATTTGATGTCGGCAATAGGATTATACATTATGCAAAGCATTGCAATTATCAATAAAGTTAAGGCAAATACTTTGAACCTGCTTCCAATTGTTGTTTTCATATTTAAAGATTATTTGTTTTTTTCAATCCTGATACGAGCATCAACGGCTACTAATTTATCCATTTTACCAAGAAGTGGATTGATGTCCATCTCCTTTATTTCAGGAGCAACCATAAGTAAGTTTGACAAATTCATGATTACTTCTGCAAACATTTCTTCGTTCACGCCTTCTTGTCCTCTTACTCCCTGAATGATTTTGTAGCTCTTCAAACTTTGGATCATTTGCTTTGCTTCAACCTTACCAATTGGAGCAATGGCAGCACTTACATCCTTCAACACCTCGAT
>CAYRBL010000070.1:0-8130 GCA_964422385.1 uncultured Bacteroides sp. | reverse complement strand
GTAGCAGCTTCAACAGCTAAGTTTTTATCAGTAACAACAGCTTCGCCAGCTCTTGGAATTCCTGCTGCATCAAGCAATGCCTGAACTGCTTCTGGGTTTAAATATCCATCTTCTGCGCTATCAATAATTGCTCTGATGTATGCTTCGTCAACGTGATCCTTGCAATATTTTGTGGTGTATGGTTGTTTGGTGTTGTATACTTTCGATAATGCATTTCCCAAAGTTACCTCATCAGGGAAATTAACCCAGCCTTTAGAAATAAAGTCTTCCACTTCTTCTTTTGCTGTTAATGTAGAAGGCAATACAGGATAAATAGGCTTTTTGCATGTCTTTAGTTTTTCATCCAAAACATTATAAACATCATATAATTTAAACAAACCAGGAGTTCCAAATATAACTGCCATTCCATCTATTTCATCAAAATAATTATCGCAATAATCAATGATTGTACCCAATTGTTGAGCTGTTCCTGTAGCTAAAAAGTCGATAGGATTAGCTACCGAAGAACCTGCATAAAGATGTTCGAGCAACTCTTTTGCTTTAGGATTATCGATATGAGGAATGCTCATACCACCTTTTGATAAAGCATCGGTAAGCATCACTGCAGGGCCACCGGCATGGGTAATGATAGCAATATTTTTGCCTTTAAGTGGAGGATACATAAATACGGAAGCCACACTTATCAGGTCTTCTCTGCCATAGCAACGAACGATGCCGGCTTTGCGGAACAGTGCGTCAACAGCTACATCAGAGCTTGCCAATGCTCCGGTATGTGATGAGGCTGCACGGCTTCCTTCGTCAGAAGAACCTGCTTTTACTGCTGCTATTTTGCATCCTTTTTTTATTAATGATGAAGCATGTTTTAATAATAAATCAGGCTTAGATATGGTTTCGATATAAAGAAGTTTTACTCTCGAACTCTTTTCAGGGTCGAAGGTTTCGTCCATGTATTGCAATATTTCTTCCACACCCATTTGTGCCGAATTGCCTACTGAAAACACATTGGCAAAAGTTAATCCTTTTGGGATGCCTGCTTCCATTATAAAACAAGCGGTGGCACCCGATCCTGATATAAAGTCGCAACCTTTTGGGTCGAGTTTAGGAATAGGCAAAGTGAATATACTATGGTGAGCAGGTGTGAGAATACCAACGCAATTAGGTCCAATCAACGAGCCATTTACTTTATTAATTAAGGCAACAACTTTTTCTTCTAACAGTTTTCCTTCATGACTTTCTTCGCTGAAACCTGCAGATAGAATAATAAAAGCTTTTGTATCTTTTTGAGTAGTTAATAACTCTACTGTATCTGGAATATATTTAGCGGCAATAGCCAGAATTGCAAGGTCAACCTGAGGCAGATCAGCAGGGTTGCGAAATGATATCACGCCTTGTATTTCGTCTTCTTTTGGATTAGAAACATAAATATTACCTTTAAAGTTACCATCAATAAGGTTTTTTAAAATCTTACCACCTGGTTTTTCTATATCGTTTGAAGCACCTACAACAACTATGCTCTTTGGGTTTATCAATTGTTCAGTAATCATATATGGATTTTATTATTATTATTTAAATTAAAATTATGCGATCCTATTTCAGGCTGTAAAATTATCAAAAATAAGTTACATAAGAGGTATAAAGAAGAAAAAAGAATGAAAATAGATTGGATTTAGGAAGAAATAAAAAAGAGTTTTTTGCTTTAATGGATAAAGTTCTTAAATAAATATCTCCTTTATTTCATCTATATAACTAAACTGTTCAAGTCCCAAATCAGTTAGTTTTGTTTTAATCTCTTCTTTTATTTCAATATAATTTTTATGATAAAAATCAGATAATTTGCCAACCTTTTTTCCATCTTTAAGTATATATAGATATTCATTGACTCCAGCATTAGGAATAATAAATGAGAGTTTAAAACCATCGAGGTCTCTATAATAATATTTATTGCTTAAATAGAATCCACCAAATTTCTTAATTAATAAATAATCTTCCTTAATGATAACTTTTATTGTTTTTGTTCTGAACTCACCAAAAAACAACCATATAATTATAATTAATAACAATATTATTAGTGGAAATCCATGTAAGGGAGGCGTCTTTTTAGTTTGATCAAAAGAAAAAATGATATAATTTACTAATCCAAATAATATAAATGGTAAGCAGATTAAAGGAATAAAAGATTTTATACTGAATTTGGTTGTCATTCACTTAGATTTTTAATGTATTTTATTTACTTATTTTTTCACCAAAAGTATAAATTAAATCAATACAAGCTTTATTTTTATAAAAAAGATTCTTATTAGAGTAATAAAAAGCTTTATAAAACTAAAAAGAAATAAAGCTAATGACTATACAAACAACAGTCTAGCCGAGACATGGCTTCCTTATTACCATGATATGTTTCCTAAAAAAGGCTGAGTCGTTCTTCGAGCAGAGAGAAGCGTTACTTTTTGCCAAAGTAGCGTTACTTTCCCGGATAGTAGCGCTACTTTTTTAAATATCAGCGTTACTTTCTGCGTACATAGCGTTACTTTCTGCGTGCACAGCGTTACTATCTGCGTACACAGCGCTACTATCTGCGTACACAGCGCTACTATCTGAAATTATAGCGGCATTATCCTGGAAAGTAGCGGCATTATCGTAAATAGTAACGTTACTCTCTACGAAAGTAAAGACTCGGCCTTTTTAAGTGTCGTTTTATGGGAAAAGAGGACTTTTAATCGACAGCCACAGGTTTATATTTATTCCCAAAGCATGTCTTCTTTTTTAAATAATAAAGATAATTTGCATACATAAAAAAAGGCTGCCTTGTTGAAAGCAGCCTTCTTTAATTATAATGTCAAAATATGTTTACATATTGTCGGTAGTTTTGGGAGCAGTGAAAACAAATTTCTTCATTAAGAAATAAGAAACAACAGCCATAGGAATTGCAATAATAACAACAGGTGTATATGGGTCGAAGCCCAAACTCAACAGTAGCTTTATGCTTCCTACACTTATGAAATAAGTAAACAGATATACAGCAAAAAACTTAAAGATAAGTTTATTGGATTTATTTTTAAAAACTAAAGTCCCTGTTGTTTTAAAATTAAATAAAATACCCAAAATATTAGAAACAAAAACAGCTATATAATATTGAAGCCCGATGTATACCAAAATTGAATAAACAGTAACAGAAAAAAGGGTATTTAAACCGCCAACAAATAAAAAGCGGATAAATTTGTTTTCAATCTTATGAAATCTCTTTATTAAAAAATGATTTAAAAAGAAAAATAATATACTGAAACCAATAATACGCAACAGCCAGGTGAGGGTATAATTGATATTTGCCAACTCATTTGCAGCAGGCGCAGCACCTGTAAAACGGGTAACAGGGTTCAAAAAGAAAGTGGTGCCATCTCTAAACAATATCTTTGTGCGCACATAATTATCTTCAGTTTTTATTTTGTAAACAGCTACATTATTATTGATAACCGAATCAAGAATAACACCTCTTTGCCCAATAAAAACAAACTTTGCAGCAGTGTCGCTTACATTTATTATAATACTATCGTCTATCACCTGCACACTGTTTAGGCGAGGCAGCTTTTCTACCCTTTTTAGTTTTGAATAATAGTCTTCCTGGTCTATCAAATGAAAATCTACACCAAAAGCAATGCCGTTTTTTAAGGCTGAAATAATATGCTCCCTATCGCTTGTTGGGGAATTTATCATCGTAAACTTGCGCCCAACTTCATTGGTGTTTTCTATATTATGCGCATCGTCGTCGGCAACCAGATATACACGTCTGCCCACACTTAAGGCCGAATCCCAATGTGGCTCGGAGATACAAAAGTTGTTTACAACCTCCACCAAATCGTAATTAGTAAGCTTTGTGAAGGCCTCGGGCGAATAACTTTTTCGTAAGAAAGGATGCGCAATGGCAATAGCTTCCACATCGTTTCTGAGGTTGTCCAAAACAAATTGTTGCTGATGCACACTCTGCAATAATGGGAAATCAAGCCAGGTAGTTTTCTTAGCACCAATACACAATTGATGGTTCTTTTTAACACCATAACCATGCTCGTAGCAAGGTATGTAGAAATTCCATTCGGCGTTAGTTTTATTTATTTTCTGATAATCGGAGATTGAATAATTACTATAATCTAAATATTTGTACACCCCCACCAAAGCCTTATTGGTATTCATTCGGCCATCGGTGATGCCTCCATAATTGCGCGAATGGGCATGAAAATTTGCTTTTCGCCACATAGTAGCATCCATTTTGGCATACGGATTATGTATATTATTCCCTGCAAAAGGCTGAGGAGCGGGGAAATTATAAATCGGACAAATAATATAAAGCACGAAAACAATGCCGATAATTAAAAGCAAGAAATATAAGAATGCTTTTAAAAGAAACTTCAGTGATTTTGATATAATTTTTAGCATTAGTTTATGAGTTTAGTAATCCCTACCACTATCAGTCCGTTGTTCATACCTCGGTTTGGTATCGCAAAACTTGCATTGCTAACATGCCGAATCCGCAACTGAGCATTGAACATAATATTTTTATAAATATTCTTGCTAAGACCAAAGGCTAAGTTATCCGAAAAGATAAAACCATGCGCCTGACGGGTAGTCATAATTGTTATATAATGCGGGCCAGAACCAAGTTGGGCATACAAATAAAGCCCTTCTTTATACTTATATTTATACCTAAAAGCAACATTAATGCCGAACTCTGCCTCCGAAAACTTACCATCTAAATACACAGGATTGAACTGTGGCTCAACGATAGCCCACCAATTGCCCTTGTTTTCCTTTTTGGTAATATTATAACCCCAGTTACCCATTAGCAAAACGGGGCGATAATTATATCCCTCATCAAGCTTGATACTGTAGATGGGTAGCCCGATATTAAAACCCTTTTCGGTGAAGAAAGCAGTGTTGTTATTTCTTATGAAAGGCTTGCCATCAATGTTCTCTTGAGCATTGGCAGCAGTAATAATAAATATAAATAAGAAAAGAAGTGTATGTTTAAAATTGCTTTTCATTCCTTTTGTTTGGCTCGTGATGTTGGGGGAAAGTCTTTTTTTTAATAATAAGACTTGTTTTATTTTATTAAAAAAGCTATCAGAGAAAAGTATCTTATTTTATAAAAGAATAAAACTTTTCTCTGATAACTTATGATAGTTTTACGACATCCACTTCTTTAAATCATCAAGATTTAAAGCTGGAATGTCTAACTTATTTTTCTTCCTTAAACCATTTAAATCATTAAAAAGTTTGTTAGGATTTGCTTCTTTCAACGACGCCACTGTAGTGATGCCTGCCTTTTTTATTAGGTTGATCCATTCGGTTGGGATTCCTAAAGCAATAAACTCATCATCGCTGGCAACTACTTTCTTTTCAGGACGCATTTGAGGGAAGAACAATACGTCTTGAATAGAGTTAGAGTTGGTCATTATCATCGCAATTCTGTCGATACCTATCCCCAAACCAGCTGTTGGAGGCATCCCGAATTCCAATGCTCTTAGGAAGTCCTCATCCAAAACCATCGATTCTTCGTCACCTCTTTTGCCCAACTCAAGTTGAGATTCAAAACGCTGACGTTGATCGATTGGGTCGTTTAATTCAGAGAAGGAATTGCAGATTTCTTTGCCATTACAAACAGCTTCGAAACGCTCAACCAATCCTTCTTTCGAACGATGTTTTTTGGCTAGTGGAGACATCTCAACAGGATAATCTGTAATAAAAGTTGGTTGGATAAGCTTCGCCTCACAAGTTTCGCCAAATATTTCGTCAATCAGCTTACCTTTTCCCATCGATGGGTCCACAACTACGCCTACTTTCTGTGCCACGGCTACCAGTTGTTCCTCGTTCATTTCCGAAATATCTATCCCTGTATAATGTTGTATGGCTTCGAACATGGTATAGCGTTTCCAAGGACGTTGGAAGTCGATTACATTTTCGCCCACCTGAACCTTAGTAGTTCCGTGCAAGTTCAATGCGATTGTTTCAACCATTTCCTCTACCAAATCCATCATCCATTCGTAGTCTTTATAGGCCACATACAATTCCATCTGGGTAAATTCAGGATTGTGAAAACGGTCCATTCCTTCGTTTCGGAAATCTTTTGAAAACTCATAAACACCATCAAAACCTCCCACAATAAGTCTTTTTAAATACAACTCATTCGCAATTCTCATATACAAAGTCATGTTTAATGAATTGTGATGCGTTTTGAACGGACGCGCTGCTGCACCACCATAAAGGGGTTGCAAAATCGGTGTTTCTACCTCTAAATATCCTTTTTCGTTCAGGTAATTTCGCATAGTATTCACCAACATAGTGCGCTTTACAAAGGTATCTTTGTATTGAGGATTTACAATTAAATCGAGGTAACGCTGACGATATCTTTGTTCAGGATCGGAAAATGCATCGTACAACACTCCGTCTTTTTCCTTAACAATTGGCAGTGGTTTTAGGGATTTACTTAGCAACTTAAGTTCTTTAACATGTATGCTTATTTCGCCCATTTGGGTAACGAAAACAAATCCTTTTACACCTATAATATCGCCGATATCCATCAGCTTTTTAAAAACTGTATTATAAAAAGAAGTATCTTCTCCTTCACAAATATCGTCTCTTTTGATGTACAATTGTATCTTTCCAACACTATCTTGCAGCTCCACAAAAGAGGCAGCGCCCATAATACGACGGCTCATAATGCGGCCTGCAATAGCTACTTCCTGATAAAGGCTGTTGTCTGTTGGGAAATTGGCGTGGATGTCGGTGGTCTTTACATTCACTTCAAACAGGTCGGCAGGATAAGGATTAATACCTAAATTCTGCAACTCTTCCAACGATTTTCTTCTGAATATTTCTTGTTCGCTTAATTCTAAACTCATGGATTTTATTAAATTTTTTGCAAAGATAAGAAAAAGACACGGATTGAATAGAAGTTTAACTATTAACATTTATTAAAATGAATTTTTTATACCTGAATAAGTAAAAAAATATGACAGCTAAGGGCTCTAAACAATAGCCTTTAGCAAAACAATTCTTTTTATATAAATATTATTAGTACTTTTGTAAACTTATTTATTGATATTATTAACCAAAAGACGACCTATAATGTTTCTTTCAATTATATTTCTATTAGGCAATTTGTTTATCATACTCCTTTCGGCAGAAGGCTTTACGAACAGCATCGAAGTATTTGGCCGAAAATTCAACTTCTCCCAAGCAGTTGTCGGCAGTATATTTGCAGCCGTGGGCACAGCCTTGCCCGAGACCGTATTGCCTGTTGTAGCAATATTTTTGGGAGCCAAAGAAACCGCCAAAGAAATTGGTGTTGGGGCCATATTGGGCGCTCCTTTTATGCTTACAACTTTAGCTTTTTTCCTGGTCGGACTTACTGTTTTTATTACTTTTTTAAGAAAAAAACGTGCATTCGCTTTACATGCTGAACCCAAAACCTTAAAACGCGACCTCATTTTTTTCATCGCCATGTATGGTTTAGCAGTTGTGGTGCCCATCGTTTTTGGCAGCAAATTCAACCTTCCTCTGGCGATATTGCTGGTGTTAGGTTATTTCTTTTATGTTTTTCTTACCATCAAAAGCGATAGTAAAAAGGTAGGACATTGCGAGCCCTTGTTATTACTAAAATTAAAAATGTTTTTAGGTTTTAAAAAGAACTTAAAGGAGTCGACTTTCTTAATATTTCTACAAATAATTTTATCCTTATGCATAATGTTGGTAGGGGCAGAAGGTTTTGTGAAATACCTCGAAATACTTTCCAAAGGATTTGGCATAAGTCCCTTAATATTCACCTTAATTTTTGCACCAATTGCCACCGAATTGCCCGAGAAATTCAATAGCATCTCCTGGACAATAAAAGGCAAGGACGCGCTTGCGATTGGAAATATTACGGGCGCCATGGTTTTTCAGGCAACATTCCCGGTAAGCATCGGCCTATTATTTACCAATTGGGAGCTCACCAATATGGCATTGTTTTCGGCTGTAATAGCGTTGACATCAGCGTCGGTAGTGCTCACCGAAATCATTTTCCGCAAAAAAGTATCGCCCTATTCCATCTTATTTGGCGGCATTTTATACCTTATATATATAGTAGTGCTACTGACTTAG
>CAYRBL010000069.1:0-11673 GCA_964422385.1 uncultured Bacteroides sp. | reverse complement strand
CTGTGGATGCCACAGAAAGGGTTTTGATTTCAATTTCTACTCTGTGGCCGCCACAGAAAGGAATTTGATTTCAATTTCGCCTCTGTGGCCACCACAGGGAAGACATTTTTTAGAGATTATAGCAATTAGAGTACACCAGAATGAATTTTTATTAATGTTTAAAATCTAATTTTACCAAAAAAGAAAAATAATAAACATGTTTATTTATAATTAGAATATTTTATGATTGCTAAATAATAATGTAGTATATTTGCATTTTTAAAATTTTAAAATATATGACAATATATAATCCAAATAGATGCTTAATAACAAATTTAGAAGCGATTCCTAAATTAAATGATAAAAGATTAGGTTGGACATATTATATTACTACTAAAGATAATAAAAAAACTCTTATCCATATTGAAAAAGAATTTGAACAATGGAAAGATGAACAATTTTTTATAGAAAATAAACATATAATTGCTGGTGCAATTATAAATAATGAATTTGCTCAAACAAAGGGCATAAAAAATACAGTGGTTATTGGATATAAATCTTTGCATAAAAAAATTAATGAACTAGTTTATCCTAGAACACCGAAAGAGAAATTAGATAATTTATTTACAACTTTAGTAAATAAGCAAAGATATGATGGAGATTTTGTTAGAATATACGATAAAATGTTGGAATCTTCAATGTATTATGGTCATTATTTTAAAACAGTATTTGAATGTTTTTATTATGCAGATGTTTTACATAATATGGGGTTAATAAACGGTGTCTATGATAATAGTATGGGAGTTCAGAAATTGGGTATTGAAGCTTATCGAATATCATTTGAAGGTTTAAACTATTATATTAATTTAACTGAAGAAGGTACTTTATCAAATAATTGTTTTATTGCAATGTCTTTTAGTGAAAATGTAAAAGAAATAAGAAAAGCAATTAAATCTGCACTTTTAAAAACAAAATATACACCAATTTTAATAGACGAACAACATCTTGAAAATACCCAAACCATAAATGATGGTATAATTGCAGCATTAAACAAGTCTAAATTTTGCATAGCTGATTTTACAGAGCAAAAAGATGGGGTTTATTTTGAAAGTGGTTATGCTTTAGGTCAAAATAAAAAAGTTATTTATACATGTAGTAAAAAATGGTTTAAAAAATCACATTTTGACACTAATCATTTTCCACATATTATTTATAATAGCCCAGAAGATTTAGAAGAAAAACTAATAGATAAGATAGATGCTTGGATAAAATAAATAAATCATGAAAAAAATAAAAAACAGTAAAGAGTTCTTAGAATGGTGTCAACCTTTTCCAGATTCATTAAGTTACAAATTATTTTTAAGGACAAACTATAAAGTAGGTAATGATGAACTTAAGCTAGAAAGATTGACTTTTGAAAACTTAGATTTAAGTAGTAGAAGTTTTGAATCTACTGAATTCCTGGATTGTTATTTTGACAATTGTAAATTTAATAATACTTTTTTTTGTAATTGTACATTTAACTATAGTATATTTACAAATTGCGAATTTTATAGTTCTAAATTCCTTGAAGATGATTTTAAAAATATTAACTTCATAAACTGTCAAATTTTGGGTTTAGAAATATGTGATACTGAAATTGTAAATTCTAAATTTATTGATTGTACCGAAATCTATGACTTAAAGATTCGTGGAAATAGAAATAGACAAATATTATTTCGCAGTTGTTTCTTATATTATTTAGATATTGAGCCCATTTCAATTGATAACTCTGAAACTATTAATTTTACAGACTGTATAATTGAGAAATCAAGCTTTGATAGAATAGATTTTTCTAAAAGTAAATTTAATAATAGCACTCTTTCTCTTAACCAATTTACATCTTGTGTTTTTTCAAATGAAACATTTATCGAAAAAAATGATACACCAAGTAAAGAATATAATTTTATTGATTTTAGAACTATACTCGACTCGGAAATACAATTACCTTCTATTTTAGAGGATTTATTTGGAATTCCCAATCCATATATTAAAGAATATCTTCATGGTTTAACTTTTAAAATAGAATTCCAATCAATTTTTATTTCATATAGTTTTGCTGATAAAGAGTTTGCAAATAAAATAAATGATGAACTTATAAAGAAAGGGATAATGACATTTTTATGGGAAAAGGATTCCCCCGGAGGAATTAAACTGAAAAATATTATGTCAACAGAGATAAAAGAAAAAGACAGAATTTTATTTATTGCATCAAAAAATTCTTTAAAAAGTCCTGCATGTCAATTTGAATTATCTGAAGGAAGAATAAAACAAGAAAGTACATGGGAAGATGTTTTGTTTCCAATACATTTAGATAAATATTTATTTGAAATAATAAAAGATAATATTCGACCATTGGAAAAACAAGAAGAATATTGGGAAAATATTATTGAACTTAGGAATTTAAATTCATTAGATTTTATAGAGTTTTCTGGAATAAACAATATTGATAAGATAAAATTTGATACTTTAATTTTTAGATTAATAAAAGGATTAAGAAAAAATAAATAAAATTAGAATATAATATCTACTTTTGCAAAAATAATGAACCAATGAATAAACTAATTCTCGGCGACAACTTAGAAATACTAAAGCAAATAGAAAGCGAAACGATTGACCTTATCTATTTAGATCCTCCTTTTTTCAGCAACAGGAATTACGAAGTTATATGGGGCGACGAAGGCGAAGTGCGAAGCTTTGTTGACAGATGGAGCGGTGGTGTTGACCATTATATTGCTTGGCTAAAAGAAAGAGTTATTGAAATGCATCGTATATTAAAATCTACCGGAAGTATATTCCTGCATTGCGATTATCATGCCAATGCTTATATTAAAGTTGAAATATTAGATAAAATTTTCGGATATAATTATTTCCAGAATGAAATAATATGGAAACGAAACTTTACTAAAAAGGGTTCTCAATATAAAATGTCAAGATATGCAATTAATACAGACACAATATTCTTTTATAGTAAAACTGATAAACATTTATTTCTAACACCAAAAGTTAAGAATGTTAATGATGCTGAACTTTTAAAACTTTACAATAGTATTGATGAAAATGGAAGACATTTTAAATCAGAACCAATTGAATTACCAAAATTAATGGCAAGGAAAAACTTAATTTTTGAATATAAAGGGTATATTCCAGAATTTGGTTGGATGATGAATATAGAAAAGCTTGAAGAATTAGATAAATTAAATAAAATATATTTTACGAAAAATGGCAAACCTAGAAGGAAAAATTATTTAGACGATTACGAAGGTTCAGAAGTTGATAATATTTGGGGAGATATTTTGCCAGTTGGACAAGTACAAGCTGAAATAATAGGTTATCCTACACAAAAACCAGAAGCACTTCTACAAAGAATAATTGAATGTGCAAGTAATGAAGGCGACATAGTTCTCGATCCTTTTGTTGGAGGAGGAACTACTGTAGCAGTAGCTGAAAAACTTAATAGAAACTGGATAGGTATAGATCAATCAGTACAAGCAGTAAAAGTTACCGAAATGCGTTTGCAAAACCAAATGGATTTGTTTAGCAATCCTTTTGTAGTACAGCTTCACAAATACGATTACGATACGCTAAGATATAAAGATGCTTTTGAGTTTGAGAGTTGGATAGTACAGCAATATGGTGGTACTGCCAATGCCAAACAACGCGGAGATTTGGGAATGGATGGCAAAACAAAAGATAATACTCCCATACAGGTTAAACGCAGTGATGGTATAGGGCGCAATGTAGTAGATAACTTTATGTCGGCAGTACAACGCTACGATAAAAATCTTTACGAAAAAAATAAAGCCGAACACAAAGCAGTAGGATATATTATAGCTTTTTCGTTTGGTAAAGGAGCTATACAAGAGGTTGCCCGACTGAAAAACCAAGAGAATGTAATAATACAATTGGTAACAGTTGAAGAAATAATACCGATAGCTAAAAAGCCAACCCTTACTGTAGAACTTACTAATATAGCCACCGACAAAAAAGGTATTCACGAAATAGAATTTAAAGCCACAGGGCAAAGTGCAGCAGGTGTAGAATTTTATTCGTGGGATTTCGACTACAACAATACTGTTTTTAAAGCTGAAGTTTTGTTGGATAAAAAAGGAGAACAAACATGGAAGTTTAAAGCAGGCTTGCATACTATAGCCGTTAAAGTAGTAGATAATGATGGCTTGGAAAATTTAGAAATAATTAAATTAAAAGTAAACGGAGTGGTGGAAATACAAAAATAAATAATATGGAATTAAGTGAAATTAGAGAAAAAATTGAATTAAACCTTAAAGAAGTTGAATCTCTTTTCGAAGAATATATCAAAGGAGTTAAAGATAAAACAAGTTCATTAAATAAGAACATTTCAAATGATCAAAGAAATGAATTAGATAATTTAATTGATAAATTAAAGACAGTATCTATCAATTCAAAACAAAATAAAATTGATTTTAGTGATCTAGTTGAAGAGATTACAATTAAATATAAAGAATATATTAAAATTTATTTAGTAAATTTTGAAAAGAAATATGATAAATACATCTCTACTTTTGAGAATATAAAAATTTTAAGACATCCATTATATAGAAGCCAATTAGCTGAATCAGTTGGTTACGATAAAGAAAATAAATTAATGGATATTGCATATAAAAGAGGAGGGATATATAGATATTATGATGTTCCTGAAGAATTATATTTAAATATATATTCAAAAAGTAGTTTTAAAGATTTAAAAAAAGAACTTTCAATATTTGAGGTAAAGAAAATTGAATAACATATATTCATTACACAAAAACAATAATATAACTACCCAAATTGAATAATAATTAAAAAAAAGGTAGATTTAATTAGGAAGTATGGAAATAAGAACTACCTTTGCAGCCCAAACAAAATTAAAAAGTTTGGTTATTACTATGAAAAAAATAATTTTAAAGAATCTAAAATCTCCAATTGTTTGTGCCTTCATTTTACTGTAAATAAATAATTATTTATACAGAGCTGTTTTGTGATATAATATGACAGCCGATTGATGCGCTTTGTATTGATTGTTAAGTGAAGGAGATAGTATTATCTGATAAATTAATTATAAATTAATTCATTTAATATACAACAAATGCATCTTATTTTTACGAATCATTGGGATTCCACGTTCTATCATAATTTTATTAGAACGATGGAGACAGGGGATCAATTACTCCAAGCTTTATTTGCAAAAAAAAGCGATCCCAAAGTAAAAGCTTTATACGATTTTTATTTACCTATTTATACTGCTTACAGAGAGAGATATATTTTCTGGCAGTTAAAAACAAAAGACTATAGAGGGTCAAGTTATAATCTTGATGTATTATTTCAAGATCTAGCAGGTACACAAATTAACACTGTTGATGTTTTTTTAAAAAACATTTATGTTACTGAAAAAGCTAATTATATAACTTTGATGCCGAATAATAAAGGTCCATTTCAAACAGGTCGTCAAATGGATCGTATTTGGCAAAGCGAACAGTTAGCTGATTCAATGTTATTGAGAAACGAACTATCACCAGTTTCACAAAATTTTAAAGACTTCTCAGTTTTATTAGGAGCAGGAAGTGATCTTCAACATTTGAATAAACAAAATGTAAAAAGTGCTAGTTCCGATCTTGAAAAAAAACGTGTACTTTTAGCCGGAGGTTTATTCTGGGTATATGGAGGATTAATACAAATATATTATCTTACACCAGATGATATTGGAGAATTTTACGAAATAAACCAGATGTTCGCCAAAAAAGCAGGACAAGCAATAATTAATCCAGATGTAGTAGTAGTTGAATTAGCCCCATTAGAAACCAAAGAAGCAGGAATGAATTTT
The DNA here is from genome assembly GCA_964422385.1 of uncultured Bacteroides sp. Taxonomy (GTDB): domain Bacteria; phylum Bacteroidota; class Bacteroidia; order Bacteroidales; family JACABE01; genus JBAXLO01. The sequence continues at coordinate 5,813 of CAYRBL010000069.1, read as the reverse complement.
GTTCCTACAGATGTTATCAATGCATCGGTTGTTGGTAATGGCGATATCGAATTTTGGATTACAGATGGCTCACCAGCAAATGCAAATACTAAAAAAGGAATTATACATGCGGGAGAGGAATTTTTAATTCGTCCACCCGAATGGGCAACTTCCGATTGCAGATATTTATACTTTAAATGTACTGATACAGAATTCAGCACCATCGTACATTTAGTAAAAGTAATTCCTGTGATGTAAGCCAAAAAGGATTAATACTTTAATAATAGCAATTAGATTTACAAATCTTTCGTGGGGTAAGATGCGTTTATTTGATTGCTATTTTTTTTATTTTAAAGCATAAGTGTCATTATAATTTCATTTTTTTGTAACTTTGTACTCAAATTCAAAACCTATATTAATATTGAATTGTTTAATACTTGTATTCAGTTATAAAAATAAATAAACCATGAAAACAAAAATCACTTTATTATTAGTAGTAATATCTTTTTTATTTTTAACAGTAAATTTAAGAGCACAAACATTGCAAAACATCCCCTGCACAGGATACAATGAAGATGTAGTAGCAAATGGACAAGCTTCATCACAGGCATCAACAACTATCGACTGCGACGGGTCGGGATATGTATTTATTGATGGAACTTTCGATCCGGGAAGCGGCGCATGTGCATCTACAGGTGTATGGCCTTCAAATCTTAACATATCAAGCTTAACTACTCCAGGGCTTACCTATATTTTGCAACCACCTACAACTGACAACGATTTAGTACTTTGGGATATTAGTTTCGATACCTTAAAATTCATAACTCCAGTTGCCCTATCTAATCTATATATATTGTATACCTCGGGCGGCAATAATGGAACCTCTGGCGTAACTGTAAACTTTACCGACAATACGTCTCAATTATTTACAGGAATTAGTACAAGCAACTGGTGTAGCGGCACCTTACCTGCATCAGCTATCTTTAATAGAACACAAAGAAGCGCCTCAACAACATGTAGCATCGCAACATGCCAATATATGTACGAAATTAGTTTGGCAATATCTGCAGCAAACCAATTTAAACCTATAAAATCTATTTCTGTTTCCAACTTATCATTTGGGAATGTACTTAATCTATTTGCAGTTGGAGGGATGACTACTGCACCTTTAGTAGCACCAGTAATACCTGCGCAAGCAACAAATACTTGTAGCGGAGCCGCATTTACAGTTGCACCTGTAGATAATCCGCCAACAACCGTAGTACCTGCCGGAACAACATATAGTTGGGGCATACCTGTAGTAACTGGAGGAATAACTGGAGGAGCTTCGGGATCAGGAGCGGCAAGTATAACTGGAACTCTTAATAATCCTACTACCACAAATCAAACTGCAACCTATACCGTTACGCCTACTTCAGGATTAACAGGTGCGCCATTCACAGTTACAGTTACAGTAAATCCAAAGCCTACAACTCCTGTGGTTACGCAAACGGGCAATAGTTTACATTCGAGTTCGGCTACAGGCAATCATTGGTATAATGTTGCAAGCGGTATTATTTTAAGCGCTACTAATCAAACATATTCGCCTACAGCAAGCGGCTATTATTATGTAATTGTAATTACTAATGGATGTACTTCTGATACCTCTAATAAATTTCAATTTATTTATAATGGTATAAATGTTAATGAAGTTAATAATACTATAAATGTGTATCCTAATCCTGTGTCTAATGAATTGGTATTAGAATTAAAAGGAAATAAAGAACAACAATATTTTGAAATAATTAATTCAATAGGCCAAACAGTTTATAAAGGATATTTAAAAGAAAAAACATTGGTGCAAACTACTGATTTTGCACAAGGTGTTTATTTAATAAAACTTCAAAATGGAAAAACATTTGAGTTTAAAAAGATTCTAAAAGAATAATATAGATTTTAATAAAAATAATTTTAAAAAAGGATTAGGTCGTAATAGAGCTAATCCTTTTTTTATAATATTATCCCCTTTAGATTATAGATTGGTAGAAAAACGGTATAATATAATGTTAAAGTGCTGTAGGGACGAAATAATATAAATAAAAACATTTTCCTCATAATAATATAATAGCCTAAAAACCTAGCAGTCTAATAGTCTAAAAACCTAAATACCTATCTACCTAAATATAAATTTTACACTCTTAATACATTTTATGAATGCAATTGCACAAAATTAAATACCTTTGCAACTTAAAATTCTAATAAGATGAAAAAAATTCTTTACCTATTAATTGCAGTAGTATTATTGGCTTCCTGCACCAGCGAAGTAAAAGAAATAGTATCAAAATACCCTGATGGTTCGCCTAAGGTTGTGGTGTATTTCAAAAAAAGTGGCGATAAAAAGACAAAGATTCGCGAAATTGGATATTATCAAAACCAAAAAGAAATGTATAAAGGTGCCTATAAAAACGAACAACGTTCAGGCAGCTGGGTTTATTTATATCAGAATGGTAAAGAATTTGCCAAAGCAGATTTTGCTTCCGATACAGATGTTAAGAACTGGATAATCGTTGATCCTGATGGGAAAACTTTTATGGATAAAGATTATAAATTGCACGTTGGCGGAATGTATAATAATGGTGCGCCATATCAGGTCGACTTTAAAAAGACTACAGAGAAATTTACCAATCAAATATTTTTCTATCCTGAATATAAAATTCAGATGACAGGAAAATCTTTAGATAAACAAAGAGAAGATAAGTGGACTTATTATTACGAGAACGGCCAGAAGTGGAGCGAAGGATATTTTAAAAATGGTGTGCACGATAGTATTATAAATACCTGGTACGAAAATGGACAGAAGCAACATGAAGGAATTTATAGAGGCGGAAAAGAAGCAGGAGTTTGGAAATACTATGACCAACAAGGCAAACTTGCAAAAGAAATAGATTACAGCAAACCCAAAAAGGATTTTTTAGCAAAGAAATAATATTAGTTCGCCCTTGCCAAACCATAAAGTAGAGGTGACTGTATTGAGAAAAATGTATAAATATTAATAAGAAATAAAATAGATATATTTCGTACCTTACTCATTCTCCTCTTAGGAGAGGGCAGGGGTGAGGTGAAATAATAAACTACAAAACAAAAAATTAATTTGGCAGAGAAAAAACAAATAGTTGAAACACCCTTAATGAAGCAGTACAACGAAATTAAGGTGAAGTATCCTGATGCGTTGTTATTGTTTCGTGTAGGCGACTTTTACGAAACCTTTGGCGAAGATGCAATAAAAGCTTCTGAAATATTAGGTATCGTACTCACCCGTCGTGCCAACGGACCAGGTCAATATATTGAACTGGCAGGTTTCCCACACCATTCTGTCGATACTTATCTTCCCAAATTAGTTAAGGCCGGTCATAGGGTAGCAATCTGCGAACAACTGGAAGATCCTAAACTTACAAAGAAAATTGTAAAGCGTGGAATCACTGAATTGGTTACTCCAGGCGTTTCTTATAATGATAAGGTACTTGAACATAATTCAAATAATTTCCTTGCAAGCATACATCTCGAAGCTAAATACTGTGGGGTATCGTTTCTGGATGTTTCTACAGGGGAGTTTTATATTACGCAGGGTTCGGAGGAATATGTCGATAAATTATTGCAAAGCTTCCGCCCTAGTGAAGTTATTATTCAAAAAAATAAACTTAGAAGGTTTTATGAAATCTTTGGTGAGAAATTTTATACAAATACCTTCGAAGATTGGGTGTTTTCAAATGATTTTGCTACAGACATCCTTTTAAAACATTTTCAAACTACATCATTAAAAGGTTTTGGTGTTGATAATTTAGAATATGGAATCATTGCTGCTGGTGCAGCTTTGCATTACCTTGCCGAAACACAACACGACAAAACTGCTCATATTTGTAAGCTTTCGCGAATAGAAGAAGATCATTATGTGTGGTTGGATAAGTTTACGATTCGTAATCTGGAATTAGTGGGTTCGTCGAACGAAAATGCTGTAACCTTTATTGATATTATAGATGAAACAATAACTCCAATGGGTTCGCGACTTATGAAACGATGGACATTATTGCCATTAAAAGATAAGCAACCAATAGAGGAACGTTTGGATGTGGTGGAATATCTTATCAATAATGAAGCTGAAGGTGATATCTTAAAACAAAATATAAAACTTATAGGCGACCTTGAGAGATTAATATCAAAGGTAGCTGTCGGCAAAATTAATCCAAGAGAACTTGTTCATATTAAAAAAGCGTTGTACTCTATTGAAGCAATTAAGGATGCTTGCGAAAAGGCAAAGAATCCTGCTTTAAATAAAATAGCCGAACAATTAAATGCCTGCCATCTTATAAGGGATAAAATTGAACACGAAATCAACCCTGAAGCACCCGTTATGCTTAGCAAAGGAAATGTAATAGCTAAAGGGGTTTCGGAAGAGTTAGACGAACTTCGGATGCTAGCATATTCGGGTAAAGATTACCTTGTTCAAGTGCAGCAAAGAGAAATAGAAAACACGGGGATTACTTCTCTAAAGATAGGTTTTAATAATGTTTTCGGATATTATCTGGAAGTTACCAATACACATAAAGATAAAGTTCCGCCCGAATGGAATCGCAAACAAACTTTGGTAAACTGTGAGCGCTATATTACTGAAGAATTAAAAGAATATGAAGTAAAGATATTAGGTGCCGAAGAAAAAATAGGTGGTCTCGAATCTAAACTTTATAATGATTTATTGCTAAGTGTTTCTGATTACATTCAGCCTATACAGTTAAACGCAAACCTTATCGCTCGCTTAGATTGTTTGCTATCTTTTGCAACAGTAGCTAGTCTTAATAATTATGTACGTCCCGAAATAAATAATTCGTATGTTATAGATATTAAAAATGGCCGACATCCAGTTATAGAAAAGCAATTGCCATTAGGCGAAAAATATATTGCAAATGATGTATATCTTAACAATGAAGACCAACAGATAATCATTATTACGGGGCCTAATATGTCGGGTAAGTCTGCTTTGCTTCGTCAAACTGGTTTGATAGTATTAATGTCGCAGATGGGCAGTTTTGTTCCTGCCGATAGTGCATTAATAGGTTTGGTGGATAAAGTTTTTACAAGAGTAGGGGCTTCTGATAATATTTCGTCGGGCGAATCCACTTTTATGGTTGAGATGAACGAAACGGCAAGTATTTTGAATAATATTTCGAACCGTAGTTTAATTTTATTAGATGAAATCGGAAGAGGTACCAGCACCTATGATGGTATTTCTATTGCATGGGCGATTGCAGAGTTTTTGCACGAACATCCCTTATTTAAATCAAAAGTTTTATTTGCTACCCACTATCACGAGCTAAATGAAATGGCCACTTCGATGCGTAGAATTAAGAATTTTCACATTTCGGTTAAAGAAATAGGCAATAAAGTGATTTTTCTTCGTAAAATGACCCAAGGAGGCAGCGAACATAGTTTTGGGATACACGTTGCACGTATGGCAGGTATGCCAAGCACTGTAATCGACAGAGCAAATGATATATTAGCACAGCTAGAAAAGTCTCATAGCAGTGAAGAATTAACTCAAAAAGTAAGTTCTAAGAAAAATAAATCTTTTTCCGACGACTATCAATTAAGTTTTATTCAGCTTGATGATCCACTTTTACAAAAAATAAAAGAAGATATTTTGAACACGGATATCAATACGTTAACCCCTGTAGAAGCCCTGATGAAGTTGAACGAAATAAAAAAAATGCTAGGAAGATAAAAAATATTTGTTTTGGTATTAAAATTTTTTATATCTTTGCACTCCCAAAAGGAAATGCGAAAATAGCTCAGTTGGTAGAGCA
>CAYRBL010000068.1:0-11756 GCA_964422385.1 uncultured Bacteroides sp. | reverse complement strand
AAAAAGTACTTATATGTTAGCTGTTGGGGATGCAAGAAGATTAAGATATTCGATACAAAACTTAATGAATTTGTAGGAGCAGTAATGGTTGGCGACCATCCAAATGATATGTGCATTACTAAAAATGGCAAGTATCTTTATGTGGCAAATGCCAACGATAATACTGTTTCGGTTATTGATTTAATAAAAAGGAAAAACATCGAAACCCTTAATGCCGCCTTGTATCCTGATGCGCCTAGTGGCTCTACAACCAACAGTGTGGCGCTTAGCGAAGATGAGCAGACTTTATACATTGCCAATGCTGATAATAATTGTCTGGCGGTTTTCAATGTTACTAAACCCGGCACTAGCAAGAGCAAGGGTTTTATTCCAACGGGCTGGTATCCCACCTGCGTTCGGGTTATTAATAAGAAGATTTATGTGGCCAATGGCAAAGGTTTTTCGTCTTATGCCAACCCTTACGGACCTAATCCTACCAACAAAAAGAACAAAGTAATTTACCAGGGTTATGACAATACTACTTCGCAAAAGTCGCAGTATATAGGTGGTTTGTTTAGAGGTACACTTAGTATTATTACTATTCCTGATATAAAACAACAGAGTATTTATTCGCAACAGGTTTACAAGAACACTCCTTATCATAAAATAAAAGAGACAGAGGTAGAGGGCGAGGCTGGCAATCCTATTCCTAAAAAGCTTGGCGATCGTTCGCCTATTAAATATGTTTTTTATGTTATAAAAGAAAACAGAACTTACGATCAGATACTTGGAGACATTAAGGAGGGGAATGGGGATACAAATCTGGTACTGTTTGGCGAAAGAGTTACTCCCAACCAACATGCCATTGCCAAAGAGTTTGTGTTGCTCGACAACTTTTATGTAAACGGCGAAGTGAGTGCAGATGGGCACAACTGGAGCATGGGAGCGTATGCAACTGACTACTTGGAGAAGACCTGGCCAACAAGTTATGGAGGTAGAGGAGGTACTTATGGAGCCGAAGGCGAACGAGAGATTGCCAATAATAAGAATGGTTTCCTTTGGGATTTCTGTAAAAGATTCGGTGTTTCTTATCGTACCTATGGCGAGTTTGCCGATGATTATAAAGCCAATATTCCTTCTTTGATTAATCATTTTTGTCCTTATTACACTAGCTGGGATCAATCTGTTAGGGACACCACAAGATTTAATCAGTGGAAGCGCGAATTCGATTCATTGCTTGCCACCAACAGCATTCCACACTTTAATTCTTTAAGGTTTATCAATGATCATACCGTTGGCTTGTCGAAGGGGAAAACTACGCCTTTTGCTGATGTTGCCGACAATGATTTGGCTGTAGGTTTGTTTGTGGATTATTTAAGCAAGAGTGCTATTTGGAACGAATGTGCTATTTTTATTCTGGAAGATGATGCTCAGAATGGCCCCGACCATGTGGATGCCCACCGAAGTACGGCTTATGTAGCCGGAGGTTTTGTGAAACGTGGCTTTGTAGACCATACCATGTATTCAACTTCTTCGATGCTTCGTACGATAGAACTTATTTTGGGTTTGCCTCCGATGAGCCAGTACGATGCCGGAGCTACTCCTATGTGGAGGTGTTTTAACGATACTTTAAATAATGCAACATTTACTTCGCGTAAAGCAAATATTGATCTTAACGAGAAGAATACCATCATTAGTAATTGGTCGAAGATGAGCGATACTTTTGATTTTAGGAAAGAGGATGCTGCACCAGATCAGCAGTTGAATGAAGTGCTTTGGGCAGCTGCGAAGGGTTATAATGTACCTTGTCCGGCTCCAGTGCATGCTGCTTTTATTAATATTAATGAACTTGAAGACGACGATTAAAAGGGACAAAATTAAGAATTAAGAATTAATAATTAAGAAGAAAATGTGTATAAACTTTCTTTTTATTGGTGTTTGTATCAATAAAAGTAGTACTTTTGCACTGTTTTCATAAAAACACTAAAATTAATAATTGTAAGAGTAAAAAGAGGGCGTCGTGAGATACTCTCTTTTTTTTATTTTATTACTTTGTATGTGATAAAAAAGTAGTAAGTTTGTACAATTATTTCAACAATCGTAACACCACAAGAATGAAAAAATATTTTTTACTAATAATAATCTCTTTCTTTACTTTAAAAAGTAATGCTCAGATGGATTCTTTGTCTTATGGCATCTTAAATTTGAGTCCTGAGATTGGAATGTTTTATCCTCGCAACGAAAATTTCCAAAGTTTATATAATGCAAAGTCAATTTACACCTATTCTTTAGGGTTTGATTTTGGCAAATCCACCTGGACGTATCGTCCTTGGTTCAGATATACTACCATGACTGTTGATAATGGTTTGAGAGGTGCTTCCAATGATTCGATAATTATTACAGCAGCTAAAAAGCAATATACTTTTGGCATCATGCGTCCCTACAGGCTTCGCTCTAATGATTATATACAGCTAAAGTTGGGTTTAACATATAATTCCATCACCGAATCGTCGACTAATATTGATGAAGGTGTGTTTGGATATGTGTTTTCGGTAGGATATTTGCATCGTATCGATAAATATGTGTCCTATTATATGGATTTGGGAAGTGATTATGCGCGTACAAGTTCGGGTTCGTCTTTGAGAGATTGGAGTGGCTTTAGGTTTGATATAGGTATTTCAATAAATCTGGGCGTAGGTAGTAAGGATCAACATCCTGTTTTTATCATACCATAAATAGTATTAAATAACTTTTATTACACAAAACATAGTTTTAATAGCATATAATTGCACTTAGATTGCCGAAAGATGCATTAACAGTATACTTTCGAACTTTGTCTATTATATCAGAGGAAATACCCATTTTCCTCTGAACTATTAGTAAAAGTTCAAAGGAAATTACCAATTCTCTCAGAAATATTCCAAGATGAACGATTAAGTTGGTTCCTTCTATTCTTAGAATGGGAAAGGCATTGTTTATTTTAATAACAAAAACACCTCTTCCCAATTAAGGAAAGAGGTGTTTGTTTTGCCTTATCCCCGCTTCTCCTAAGAGAAGAAAAGCTTATTTATTCTTTTACCAAACTCACCTGCCCCTTTATAATTCCTTTTTCTTTTACTATTACTTTATAAAGTCCTGCCTTTAAGCTTTGAATATTTATTTCTTTTTGTGAAGATGCTTTACTTAGTTTTTCTTCATATACTAATTGCCCGAGTGTGTTATATATTTGCAGTTCTCCTTCGTTTATTAGTTGTGGGTAGCTTATGGTTGTTTGGTTTGTGGTGGGGTTTGGAAACGCTAAAAGTATATTAGGTTTGATTGGTCCTTCATTAATTGCATCCAACCCATTTATTGTCTTATATACAAATCCATTTTGACCACAAGTATAACCAGTATTAACATTAGTAAAAAAAACAGAATTAAAATTATAAGGACAATATTTATTTACTGCATTCCATGTTATCCCACCATTATTTGTTTTAAATGTTTCATCACCCCAGCAAACTATATATCCATTATTGGAATCAGGGAAATGAATAGATCTCATGCTATAACCAACTGCAATAAAAGAAGTATCCCATTTTGCACCTGCATTTGTTGTTTTTAAAACTACACCATTTATACTAATAATATATCCAGTATTACTATTAGTAAAAAACACAGAGCTATAGGTGTCAGCTGCCCAAGTTTGTGAATAATAAATCCAATTTAAACCACCATCTATTGTTTTCAGTATTGTAGTATAACTACCTACAGCATATCCAGTAAGGGTGTCGGTAAAATATAATGAATTTATAGAAGAAGGAAATGGATTAACGTATGTTGTCCAATTTGTACCACCATTTGTAGTTTTTACCAGATTGACATTTAATCCATTATCTTGACCTATTGCATATCCTGTATTTTTATCAGGAAAGTGAATGCTTACAAAACGAGTTGTTGAAATTGTATCTTGGTTTATCCAATTAGCACCTCCATCTATTGTTTTGATCACAAATCCATTAAATCCAACCGCATATCCAGTATTATTATCAATGAAGTAAGATGCTAAGAAAGAGTACTGATTTCCAAAAGTCTTTTTTGTCCAATTGTTACCACCATTAATTGTTTTTAATATTGTATTTCCTCCTATAGCATATCCTGTATCAGCATTTGTAAAAGTAACTGAAAATAATGCATTCCCAGCATCAGAAGATAATTGGGCTACCCATTGTGCATTCGATGTTTTTTGTAACAAAGTTAAAAAAAATATTATGATTATAGTTTTTTTCATTTTAATAGTTTTCTTTTAAAGCATATAAAGATTATTAAATCATTCAAAAAGTATTTTTATTGTTTTAATAAACTTGAATGTGCTACAATAAACTCCTTTTCTTTAATAACAATTTTGTATAATCCAGATTTAAAGTTTTGAGTACTTATAACAATTTGTGATGAATTTTTATCAATTTTATCGTTAAATATAATTTGACCTAGCATATTATAAATTAATAAATCACCTTCAGTACTTAGTTGCGAATAATTTATAGTTATTTGATTTGATGCTGGATTTGGGTAAACCAAAAGTTTACTACATTTTTTAGATAAATCAGAAACACTTACCACCTTACCTCCATTTGTAGTTTTTAATATTGTGCCATTAATACCTACAATATATCCAATTTTATTATTTAAAAAATTAACTGACATTAAAGCATAATGTGCACCAAATTCTTGAATTGTCCAAGAATATCCTCCATCAGTTGTTTTTAGTAGACTACTTCCAACAGTATAACCTGTATCTATATCTTTAAAACATACAGAATTAATATTAATTGAGACAGCTGGTATGTTAATCCAATTAGCACCACCATTTGTTGTTTTATACATTTTACCAGATGAGCCAGCAGTAAAACCATAATTCTGATCATTAAAAAATACAGATTGCAATGTTTCCAAATTATTATTACCAACATGTTGTACAATCCAGGTTAAACCACCATTCGTTGTTTTTAAAATTATAACGTTTGTTCCTACGACATAACCAGTATTTATATCTGTAAAATAAACTGACTGAAATTGCTCTGTTGAAGGTAGGTTTAAAGTTGTCCAGTTAATACCTCCATCATTAGTTTTAAATACTATTCCTTTTGAGTTACTATTATCAAAACCTGCTATATAACCAATAATGCTATTTAAAAAGAATATAGAGTTTAAAGTGCAATTAGGAATTGTTTTTCTGGTCCATGTAATACCTCCATTAATTGTTTTTAATACAATACCATTATTTATGCTGTCAAAACCTATTACATAACCTAAAATATTATTAACAAATTTCACTCCTCGATAAGATTCATTAACTCCAGCTACAGGACTTGTCCAATCATAGCCTCCATTTATTGTTTTTAGTATTATGCCATCACCAACAGCATAACATGTAGAGGTATCAGTAGCACAAACAGAAAATAATTCATTTATTTCTACTAAGTTTGGTGGATGCCATTTAATACCACTATTAAATGTTTTTAAAATTACACCAGATGATCCAAATACATACCCTATAGTTGGACCTGTAAAATGTACAGAAATTAAATAATCATTAGTACCTGAAGTTAAACTATCCCATGTTATTCCTCCATCAGATGTTTTTAAAATAAGACCTTTGTCTCCGGTAACATAACCATTAATTGAATCAATAAAATATAATGAAAGTAAACGTGTCTGAGTTCCTGAATTTAGTAACGACCAATTAGCACCAGCGTCATATGTTTTAAAAATACTACCAGAAAAACCTACAGCATAGCCTATATTTTTATTTGCAAAACACATAGAATATAAATATGCATTTAAACTATTTACGGTCCAATTTGTACCACCATTAGTTGTTTTAAGTATAGTTCCATAGTCTGTTAAAATATATCCTGTAACTGAATCCGTAAATTTTATACTATAGAAACTATTATAGCTCAAAATTTGAGAGTTCCAAGTTGTACCCCCATCCGTTGTTTTAAGTAAGTTGCCATAATCACCCAATACAAAACCAAAGTTTGTATTAATAAAATATACTTTGGTTAGATTAACTATATTTCCCGAATTTAATGTAACCCAAGTTACTCCTTCATTAGAAGTTTTTAAAATTGTTCCATTGTCGCCAACAGCAAATCCAGTACTTACACTAGGGAAGAAAATTGAGTTTAGATTATTTAATGAGCTTGAATTCTGAATAGAGAATGTACGCCATCCATCAGACGTACGAATAATTTTATTATTACTTCCAATTGCATAAGCAGTCAATGGTTTTGTAAAACAAACATCGTTCAAACCATACTCACATCCCAAACTTAAAGGTACCCATTGTGCATAAACATAATTTATAGAAATAAATAAAATAAAAAGAAAAAGATTTTTTTTTTTCATAAATATTAATTAAAAAGCAATTTAGTTGATTAATCAACTAAATTGCTCAAAAATATAAATTTAATTTATTGTAACTTTAGCTCTGGAATAAATTTTAACATTATTTAATAAAATACAAAAATATGTACCTTTAGTTAAAGAATGAGAGTCAATAATTAATTGACCTTCTTTCTTTATAATGTCAAAAGATTTAACATTATGGCCTAAGGCATCAACAACTTCTAATCTATTACCGTTAATTTCATTATTAAATTTATATTCAACTATGAAATAATCTTTTGCAGGATTTGGATAAACATTTAAAATTTCTTGTTTTTGATATTTTATTTCCTCTATTCCAACATTATTACAACCTGGTTGTAAACACCCATTGCTATCTATTTTTACAAGCCATAAGCTTTGGTACATCGTGTCTTGCTGTACATCTCCACAAACTATAATTGAATTATCATTTAATATACAGAAGTCATAAGCAGTATTATCAATTGTATGGCTATCATTAAATTTATAAAACCAATGAAAATATTTTTCATCACCATTTGGTTTAAGTTTTAAAACCCAACTTATAGGATTTATTGTAGATCCAGAACCTATTACTACAATATCTCCATTAGTTAAAACTTTAATCATTTTAGGAGTGCCTATACTAATTGTATCATATTTTTTATCCCATATAATACTTCCATTTTTATCTATTTTTAAAACATCAATAAAAAAAGATGAGCAAACTTGTGGTATTGTCATATATGCATACCCATAAGTTATAATATAATTGCTATCATTATCTATAGTTACTATTGCTGGACCATCCTGATTTGGTCCACCATATTTTTTGCTCCATTCATAATTTCCTAAAGAATCTAATTTCATAATCCAAGGGTCGCCTGAATAGGCTGCATTATAATAATCCCAACTATAGCAGCCTAATAAAAATCCCTTATCAGGGGTTTCAATCAAATCTCTTACATAATCAATCCCTATTAAACTATATGTTTTTTTGAATACCTGATTTCCTAAACTATCTGTTTTAATTATTAATAATGCACCTGTATGTGTCCCTGTTTGAATATCACCAACTGAAATAAATCCTTTATCAAATGTTTCTTTACCTTGCTGAAATTCTATACTATGATAAATAGTATCTTTAAATTCTTTAAAAAATACTGAATCAAAATTTTGATTAATTTTTAAAATAAAAGCACTCATATTTATGGAGTCAACAACTGCTCCGGATAATATAAATCCACCATCTGAAACTTTTTGCAAACTACCTGAACGACCTGAAAAATAATCTCTAGGTCCATAGCCAAAGTTTTTTTGATAAATTAAAATGCCATCTAAAGTAAATCTCGAAAAGTTTATTCTTTGATTATTTAATGAATCAGTAAAAACAGATGCTGTAACAACAGTGGTATCTTCTTTTACTATACTTAAACCTGCAATATGATTATTAAAAAAATTATATGTATTATTAAAATAACCTAGCTGTGCGTTCACTGATAATTCAATTGTTATCAATAATAATATTAAAACAAACTTTTTTTTCATTTTAGTAGATTTTTACAAAAGTGAGCAAATTTAATCATAATTAATTAAATTTGCTCACAATTTAATTAATTATTTAATAACTACTTTTGATTGCCCTATATTTTTTCCATTATTTTTCAGACAACAAATATAAATACCTTTAGCAAATTGCTTAGTATTAATTAATTTTTGTCCTTTATTAGTATTTAATAAAACATCTTGAATTTTATGTCCTGTTATATCATTAATTTCAACAACAGCTTGACTTAATTTATCAGTAATATCGTATTCTACAATAAAATAATCTTGTGCAGGATTAGGATAAACATTTAAAGATTCTTGTTTTTGATATTTTATTTCCTCTATTCCAACATTATTACAACCTGGTTGTAAACACCCATTGCTATCTATTTTTACAAGCCATAAGCTTTGGTACATCGTGTCTTGCTGCACATCTCCACAAACTATTATTGAATTATCATTTAATATACAAAAATCATTTGCAGTATTATCATTTGTATGGCTATCATTAAATTTATGAAAGAAACGATAAAATATACTATCTCCATTTGGTTTGAGTTTTAATATCCAACTTGTAAAATAAAAATTAATTCCATCCCAATAATCTCTTTTACCAATTACAATTATATCACCATTATTTAAAGTTTTTACCATATTAGGATAACCGGCACTAATTGTATCATATTGTTTATCCCAGATTACACTTCCATTTTTATCAATTTTAACGACTTCAATCTTATTATAAGAAGCGTTACCCGGTTGGGTGAAATAAGCATAGCTATAAGCAATAATATAATTACTGTCTTTATCTATAGCAACATGAGCTGCACCATCTTGATTAGGTCCTCCAAATTTTTTGCTCCATTCATAATTTCCTAGAGAATCTAATTTCATACCCCAAGGATCGCCCGAATAGGCTGCATTATAATAATCCCAACTATAACAACCCAATAAAAATCCCTTATCAGGAGTTTCAATTAAGTCTCTTACATAATCAATCCCTATTAAACTATATGTCTTTTTGAAAACCAAGTTTCCAGAACTATCTATTTTAATTATTAATAATGCATCAGTATGAGACCCTGATTGAATAGCACCACCTAAAATGTATCCTTTATCTTGAGTCTCTTTACATTGTTCAAATTCTTCATAATGGTTAGAACCTACAGAATCAACAAACTCTTTAAAAACGATAGAATCGAAATTTTGATTTACTTTTAAAAGAAAAGCATTTGTGTAAATTGGATCAACAACAGCACCTGCTATTATAAAATTACCATCAGAAAGCTTTTGTAAAGAACCTGGGCGACCAGGATAATAATCTCTTAAATCGGCACCATAATTCTTTTGAGATATTAAATTACCATCTAACGTAAATCTTGAAAAATTTATTCTTGAATAATTTGTAGAATCTTGTGCATAAGATGCTACAACAAAAGTAGTATCCTCCTTTACAATACTTAATCCTGCAATATTATTTGTGTAGAAATTATAGAAATTATTATAGTATACATTTTGTGCATTAGTTGAAAATATAATATTTATTATACAAAAAATAAAGACAAATGTTTTTTTCATTTTAGCAGATTTTATAAAAGTGAGCAAATTTAATCATTATAAATTAAATTTGCTCACTTTATAGATAATTATTTTATAACAACTTTTGATTGACTTATATTTTTTCCATTATTTTTCAGACTGCAAATATAAATACCTTTAGCAAATTGCTTAGTATTAATTAATTTTTGTCCCTTATTAGTATTTAATATAACGTCTTGAATTTTATGCCCGCTTATATCATTAATTTCAATTACAGCTTGACTTAATTTATCAGTAATATCAAATTCAACAATAAAATAATCTTGAGCAGGATTTGGATAAACATTTAATTGAATACTTGCTTTTGCCTTTATATGCTTTTTAAATGGCTTCGACATTCTTACAGGTTCATCTGGTATGTAAATAGGCTCATTATAAGTAAATGTTGTATCAACCATATATAGAATAGTTCGTGCATAAGCTGCAACAAAATTATCACAATTTATTAACTCATAAAGTTTAGCTTTTTGTGCAGAACTTACCACTGTATAATCCATATTGTTTGTTATCAAAGTCTCCAATATCTGGAAATAATCAACATAATTATGATAAGTAGGCAGTTGCGCATCATTAAAATTATATTTAACAGGCATAGCTGATAATACACTTCTATATTGATCAAAATTACCTTCTTGCAAATAAACTGATGCAAGTTCATAATCACTGTAAGGATCAAATTCGTTTATTAAAATTGATTTTAAACTGTCGATACCAAAAATACCGGTAGTATCTTCCACACAAATACGCTTTAATTGATCAATTGTATTTGCATATTCCTGTGCATAATATGCTATTTGTGCTTCTAATTGTTCTCTTGGTGCTAAGGTATCAGAATTATCGGATAATTCTTCAACCCATTCTTCAGGAAAAGATGTTCGGGCATTATCTAATGCTAATTTAATGTTAGAAGTTCTTATTGCTTGTGGATTTGCAAATAGTATATACTTAATCATTAAGTCTGGAATCACATCTGTTCTATTAATAGCATCAATCATAACATCATCCGATAAATAAGGCGAAGCACTTATCAAATCATTATACAAATTAAAAGCATCCCACGAAAAACTTAAATCGACAGCTTGTTGCAATGCTTCAGTATTACCGCCGTCAATCCAGATAGTGTGCATAAGTTTTGCTGAATTAAGCATTTGTTTGGTTGTACTCCTTTTAGCATACAAATTATTAATATTTTTAGGAGCTAATTCTATTGCAGGACAAGAACCTTCTTTCGTATAAGTTATATTAACTGGCGTATTATGTATAATTAGGTTAGTACCACTAGGTATATTCGGATTAACAATTTTACCGGTAGAATTATATGCATTATAGTAATACTCAAATTTACCACATCCAGTACTGTTTAATATTGGAAAGCTACCCGATACATTTAATGCAGGTGTAAAAGTATTGGCAGCTGGTGAAGTAGCATCTGCATCATACCCTTGATATTCCGAAATGCCCGGCGCACCGTTTGGTACTACACTAATGTCGTATTTTACACTATTTGTATAATCGTTACATTTAATTTTTAAACCTTTATGTAGTGGATCAGATTGTAACGATCTATTGTCATCCTGAGCAGCCGTAGCATACCCCAAACCATTAAAAGAATTATTATAAATGCTATTAATAGGGTCATGTGAACTTTGGATCATAACACCACAATTAGCAGCATTAGGGTTTGGAGGTGTAATAGTAGTACCGGGTATATAAGGTATATAATTAGGGTCGTCAGGATTATTTAGTTCGTTATAAAAACTATTCCCCTCAAAACCATAGCCTGTACAGCTTTCTAAATATGCACCATAATACACAACTAAGGTAGTAATTTGGCTAATATCTTTTACATAAAAAATATTATTTGTAATTGTAGATTTACTGTAACCAGTTAAAAACAGACCCCTATCATTATTCTCAAATTTTGAATCCCTTATACTACAAAAACTTGTTGATGTTCCTGTTGCATCTATTCCTCTATAAAGATTTTTGAAATCAGATCTTATTATATTATTCGATGGGCATGGGTCAATACTATATTGTGAATTAAGTTGTGGTATGCATGACGAGTTAACCATAAAATTAGAATTTATAGCATAAATACCAATGCCTTGACCTTGACCATTTCCTGTATTGTTATTAATAAAAGAACAGGTGTTGAAATTTATACCAAAAACACTACTTAATTTTACAAAATTTTGAAAAACATCGTTAGAATTAATCAAATTGTCGTTAGC
>CAYRBL010000067.1:10396-11836 GCA_964422385.1 uncultured Bacteroides sp. | reverse complement strand
TTTGCTAGTAATGCTTAAGTATTTCTTAATAATACTTAAGTGTTTGTTAGTAATACTTAAGTATTTCTTAATAATACTTACGTGTTTATTAGTAATGCTTAAGTATAAATAACCAACAATGAGCCTAAAATCGAACATTGTAATAACACTTTTGCTATATAATGTACAGTAATTTAGTATAGTTGCATGTTTTTTATTTTGTTTTGAAATAAAAATAACAATAAT
Organism: uncultured Bacteroides sp.; assembly: GCA_964422385.1. GTDB lineage: Bacteria > Bacteroidota > Bacteroidia > Bacteroidales > JACABE01 > JBAXLO01. The sequence goes on along the minus strand of CAYRBL010000067.1, from coordinate 11,611 downwards.
AATAAGAGGATAATTTTCATAAAAAGGGATAAATATATTTATTCTTTTACCTCAAAATTCAGAACAGTTTTCATTCAGATTGGAACGAATTGAGATGAGAAATCTTAATATGAAAAACAATCCAATTCACTAAATCACCAAATCAGCAAATCGCCAATTCATCAAATCCTCAAATTACTTCTGTAGCGTTGCAGTTACCGGATAATGATCGGAATATGGAAGCTTGTACACATCATATTGTATACTTTTATAAGCTTTATTATGCAAAATATTGTCGATGCGCACAGGTGTCCAATCCCAATAATAAGTATTACCAATAGTGGTACCAGCAGCTTTAAAAGAATCTTTCAGATCGGCACTTAATTGAGTGTACGCATAAGAAGCGGGCGTATCATTGAAATCACCGCAAAGGATAATTGGATAAGGAGACTCCTGCATTTCTTTTTTGAGCAAGTCAACTTCAGCTGCTCTCATATTAAAAGCCTTCCAAAGTTTGTATGCCGACTTAGCTTCAGCTGAATCTATTGCAGTGCCCAGATGTATGGAGGTTAAATGAATATTATACAACCTAACAGTATCCTCATTTATTATTAAATCAGCAAAAATAACATATCTTTCCTTCTCAATATTGCTTAAAAAACCCTTATTTATGATAGGATAATCAGTAAAAATAGCCAAAGCATCAGTCACAACCTTTTTTGACTTTGTAATATAATTAAGATAATAATGATTTTTGAATTTGAGATTCTTTATAAGCGAATCGTTTGCCAGTGAATCTTTCCAAGCAGACGAAAAGAATTCCTGGAAGCAGGCAATCTTAGGATTTTCTTTCTTTACAAAAGCTACAATCTCCTTATAATATTTATGAGATTTCTTTTTATCGTGCGTTTCCATACGGAAGTTGTGCACGTTATAGGTAAGAATCTTTATTTTATTAGTATTTGTTTTTTCGCTTTCGCTAAAACGAATACTAATATGATTAAACAGCACATTGAAACCTATAAGGATAACAACCAATGAATAAATGAACATTTTGTTGCGATGAATAGCCCACCAAATAACAAAGAAAACATTAGAAATAAGAATTGGAAGATAAGCCAAACCGATAAAAGCAATCCATGTATAATGTACGGGGCTAATGTATTGGGCAGAATATGCAAGCAACATCAAAAGAATACAAATGATATTGGCAAGTTTGAAAACTATGGTAAAAAA
>CAYRBL010000067.1:3349-10296 GCA_964422385.1 uncultured Bacteroides sp. | reverse complement strand
TACAGCTAACCAAACAGCAATATTTATCTTAATTAACTTAACAACAATATTGTTTTGATTAAAAAAATACTTAATCTGATTGAGTGTTGAATTTGAATTATACATAAGATTAAAATCTGGGAGGATATTTTTTCCAATACATGATTAAAATAAAACCAAATAATGCGCCACCTAAATGGGCAAAATGCGCAACATTACTTTGCACACCCGAAACTCCATAAAAGAGTTCCAGAGCACCATAACCAATAACAAACCATTTTGCCTTAAGAGGGATTACAAAATAAATATATATTAAAGTTTCGGGAAACATCATCCCAAAGCCTAATAATAAACCAAACACAGCGCCAGAAGCACCCAAAGTAGGGATACTATTTTTAGTTTGAATAAAATTATCAAGAAATGAAGCTGATTGTTGAATAAATTCAGTGCTACCAGGGTTCATCGACCATTCTTTAATAAAAACCTGAAGCTTTTCAGGGTTGTACATACCCTCGAAATGTGCTTGCAAAACACTTACAAAAGCATCTGGACTTGGGCTACTATTAAAAATAGAAACGGCATGTTTGACAGTAGATATTTCGTAAAAGTTTACACTGGTTTGAATAAAAGCAGCGCCAATTCCGGCGAATAAATAAAAGAAAAGGAAACGTTTTGGCCCCCACAAACCTTCCAGAGCATTCCCAAACATCCAAAGCGCAAACATATTAAAAAGGATATGGCTAAAACCGCTGGTGTCGTGCATAAACATATAGGTAACGTACTGCCATGGGCGGAAATCCGGAGATTCGAAGTAGTGTAAAGCAAAGATTTTATTAAGATCGATGTTAAAAGCAGAACCCATCGCAAAAGTGGCAAGGTAAAACAAGCCATTTAGTATTAAAAGATTTTTTACTATCGGAGGCAAAAAGTTAAAGGATCTTGGTCTATATTGTTCTAAACTCATTTTATTTACTTAAATTTTTCTATTAGTTCGTCTAAAGTTACTGTTATTACTATTTTTTTGTTGGAAGGAGAAATCTCAGGTATTTTGCAAGCAAACAAACGATCAATTAACGATTGCATTTCTTGTTCGCCTAACTTTTTACCATGCTTTACAGCCATATTTTTTGCTAACGACATTGCCAGATTTATCTTTTTATCTACTTTTATATCCAGCATATTCTTTTTAAAACTGTCGAGCATCCCCTCCAACATGTCTTTTACATTTAAATCTTCGATATCCGCAGGAATTCCGTTTATAATAAACGTATTTTTCCCAAATTCGTTTATATCATAACCAAAAAAATGCAATTCATTCTTCAATTCATTCAACAGATCAGTATCCGCAGCATTGAAAGTAATAGTTTGAGGAAACAACTCCTGTTGAGAAACAACATTATGGGTATTTATCTTTTCGAGAAACGATTCGTACAATATTCTTTCATGTGCACGCTGTTGGTCGATAAGCATGATGCCCGAATTGATACTTGTAACAATATATTTATTCTTTAACTGGAATATTTTATTGCCTGAAGTATCTACAGTATCGTTTTCCCAGGCATCTTCAATCTTATGCTGTGTATTAGTAATTACGATTGGGGCTTCCGGAAACACTTCCTGCTTTGCTGTTGGAGTATCAAAGAGTTTTTCCCAGTTTTGTTTGTTAGATTTCTCTCGATACGACTCAGCTGGCTTATAACTATCCTTCCTTTGCTCGAAAGGATTGAAATCAGGATTTATTTTTATAACAGGCTCCCTCGGTATGTATCCAACTGGCGGAGGATTCAAATCCAAACTGGGTTCTTGTTCAAAATCTATAGTAGGCGACATGCTAAACTTACCAAGAGTTTGCTTAACAACCGAACGTAACATCGCATAAATTATCTTTTCGTCCTGAAACTTAACTTCCGTTTTAGTAGGATGAATATTAATGTCTATTAATTTAGGATCAATCTCGAGTTGTATAAAATAACTTGGAATCGATTTCTCTGGTATCAGTTCAGTGAAAGCATTCTCAACAGCATGATGCAGGTATGGATGCTTAATAAATCTTTTGTTTACAAAAAAGAATTGTTCTCCTCTCCCCTTTTTAGCAAATTCAGGCTTACCAATAAAACCGTTTATAGTAACTACATTTGTTTCCTGGTCAACAGGCAACAAACGCTCGTTAAAATTCTTACCAAAAAGATTAATAATTCTTTGTTTGAAAGTAGAACGACTAAGTTGAAAGATTAATTTATTATTATGATGATAGGTAAAAGCAATATTTGGATTAATCAATGCAACTCTAAAGAATTCGTCGGTAATATGTGAAGATTCGGCATTATCTGCTTTAAGGAAATTACGACGGGCAGGCACATTAAAAAACAAATTTTTAATAGCAAAAGAAGTTCCCGAAGCACATTGACAAACTTCCTGACTTTTTACTTCTGAACCTTCTATAATAATCATATTTCCCAACTCATCATCATGACGTTTTGTCTTCATTTCAACTTGTGCAATAGCTGCAATCGAAGCTAAAGCCTCTCCCCTAAAGCCCATTGTGCGTATACAAAACAAATCATTTGCATTTTTAATCTTCGATGTAGCATGACGTTCAAAACATAGCCTGGCATCAGTCCCCGACATTCCGCTACCGTTGTCAATAACTTGAATAAGTGCCTTGCCTGCATCTTTAATTATCAATTCTACATTTGTAGCACCTGCATCAATAGCATTTTCCAATAATTCCTTTACAGCAGAAGCAGGACGTTGTATAACTTCTCCTGCAGCTATTTGGTTAGCTATCGAATCGGGTAATAAATGAATTATATCAGACATCTATATTAAGTTTATTGATTATTTTATTTATAAATAATGTCGTTAAATAAGTTTACAAAAATACCAATAAATTTCGACATATTAAGTATCGAATGATAATCTGTAACTAAAGTATGGGATTTATTATAACATAAGCATTTTAATCTCACAATTAATAATATATTTTAACTGTATTATTTAATTAGAGCAGCTTGTGAAAACAATATGTAAAGAAAATTATAATGGAATTGTAAAATAGAAAATACTGCCCTTATTTAATTCTGAAGTAAGCCATATTTTGCCTCCTAAAAGTTCAACGTAAGATTTTGAAATAGCCAAACCCAAACCTGAGCCACCAAATCTACGTGCATTGGTAGTTTCTACTTGCCTGAATCGTTTAAAAATTTCCTCAGTCAAATTATCAGGTATACCTATACCCGTATCTTCAATCTTAAACTCTACAAAATTTCCGTTAAGACTATATTCTATATTAACGAATCCTTCTTTTGTAAACTTAATTGCATTATTTATTAAGTTAGATAAGATTTGTATCAACTTGGTTTCATCAGTATAAACAATTGTTGTCTCATTAATAAAATCAGTTTTATGCAATAAAGATATATTTTTATTTTGAGCTTCTATTGCATACTGCTCACTTAAAAATTTGATTGTTTTATTAATATTTACACTACTCAAATTTAACTTTTCCTGCCCTGCTTCTATAGTTGCAATACTCATAATATCATTTATAATAGCAAGTAGATTGTCAGAACTTTTAATTATAATATCAGAATACTGTTTACGGTCAGCATCGGTAACATCTGAATCATTAATAAGCTCCGAAAAACCGATTATAGCATTTAATGGAGTACGTATTTCGTGCGAAATATTATGTAGAAAAGCTGTTTTAAGTCTATCGCTTTCTTCTGCTTTTATTTTGGCATTACTAAGCTCTTCTTCCGATTTTTTGCGTTCGGTAATATCTCGTGCAATACCCACAGCCGCTATTGGATTCCCCTCATTATCCCTAACTAACGAAGCCCAAAGTTCTATTGGGAATTCGGTACCATCTTTTCTCTTATTCATAAGCTCGCCATACCACGCCCCCTCTAGTGTTGAACGTAATATACCTTCTTCTTTTAATGAATTTGAAGTAGCTCTTAAAATATCAATATTCTTACCTATTAAATCTTCTTCATTATACCTAAAAGCTTTCAATAAGGCATCGTTAACAAAGATAATATTATTATCCAAATCAGTAATAGAAATTAAATCTTGAGCTGATTTAAGTGTTTGAGCTAATAAAAAGTTTTGTTTTTCTGATTGAATTCTATTTGAAACATCCCTGACCACTGCTTGAATAAATATAATGCCATCAACTTCAACTTTATTCAACGAAACTTCTGCATCAAATAAATCACCATTTTGTTTTTTGTGAAGCCAGTAAAATCGTTGAGGAATACCTAATAAAGTATTATTTAATTTCTCAAGTCCTGATTCTTTTGATCTATGACCATTGGGTTGTTGTTCGGGGCTAAACTCCCAAGGATAATGATTAATTATATCTTCTTTGATAGTGCAACCAAACATCTGTAAGGTCATTTGGTTACAATTAAAAAATTTAAATTCTTTTATTGTAAAGATTGCGTCATTTGCATTTTCGAAAAGTGTATGGTATAAATGTTCTTTTTCCTCAAGTAGTTTTTCTTTTATTTTACGTTCATTAATTTCGTTTAATAAATTTTTATTCTGAATTTCTAAATCACACTGCATTATTTTTAGGTCGTACTGTGCTTTCACCCTTGCCAATATCTCTTCTTTGCGAAAAGGTTTGGTAATATAATCAACACAACCCTCTTGATATCCTAAAACTTTAGAATGATCATCACATAGTGCACTAATAAAAATTATTGGAATATGTTTAGTTCTTTCTACCGATTTTATTTTTTTACAAACTTCAGTACCATTTATATCAGGCATCTTAACATCCATCAAAATCAAAAATGGCAACTTTTCTTCTACAAGTTGTAATGCTAATTTTCCATTAATAGCAGTTCGTACATTATAAGCGGCATTAATAAGAATATCCGAAAGCAACTTTAGTGTTTCCTCCGAATCGTCTACGATAAGTATATCGTTTTCCTTATTTATGTCGAATTTAGTATGCATTGTTTTATTTTATAAAGCCCTTGTCAACTATTAATTATACTTTAAAATACAGCAATTAGCTTTAGTATATTTTTCTTAATACTTATTTGCAAATGTAATTATATTATTAGAATAATTATCATAAAAAAAAATATTTATACAAATAAAAATTCATATTAAAAAACAAATTGTATTTCAAAAAGTATTAAAGTACCTCAAAAGTATTATTCTATTTTTATTAACAGTTAATAACTAACTATGTTAAATAATCATTAAATTTATAACAAAAATTTGTTTTCAGCTAAAATGTATTGTAACTTTGCAGAAAAATTAAGTAAAAATAAATAAATAAATTTTATTACAATATAAAATCACAAATTATGGGTTTCTTCAGTTCAAACAAATCAAACAATTTTCACTCCTTCATCAGACAACACGAAGGCGGGGAAAAACTTTTTGAATGGGATGGCAAAATGCTTAAAAGATCTCGTGGCTATAGTAAAGAATATGAGTTCGACGGCAAGTACATTACCGAAGACAAAGGCCACAAAGTATTTGAATGGAACAATGATTGCCTTACCGATTACAACCGAAACAAAAAAGTATTGGAATGGGATGGCAGGTATGTAACACAAGGCTATGGTGGTACGAAGCTTTACGAATATGATGGAAAATACTTAAAAAGATGTTCTGACGGTTCTATCGTTTATGAAGTAGAAGGCAATATTCCAACTGCAATGTTGATGACCTTTTTGATGACTTAATACACATTAAAAACAGTTTATATATCTTAAAAAAGAGATGCAAATAGTATTTGCATCTCTTTTTTTTTGACCTCACCCCTGCCCTCTCCTAAAAGAAGAGGCAATAGATTTATGGTTTATTATTTTTTTATGATTAGCAACGTCCTTTAGGGCGTTGGTTGATATGTGATTTTATTGTTGGTCTTAAGGCCAAACTTTTCTTATTACAAATACACGACATAAATGTCGTGCCTAATCATGAAATACAGTTATTTTTTTATGATGCTTTTTATATTTATAACCGAAGACAAGGTTTAAAGATAAATGAGAAGACAAAATTAATGTTTTAGTTGATATATTTAGTTTAAAAATAATGAATTTTTATATGCTTTACTTATTTGTTTTTATCTTTTCTAATATCTCTTTTACATATGTATTATTAGGATCGCGTTTTAATGTTTGGGTTGCCATATATACTGCTAATTTATCATCATATAAATTGAAATAACATTCTGTAAGATATTCTAAAGCTTGACTATACGAGTATTCTTTTTCTAGACCTTGTATACTTAAAAGGTATCGACTAATTTCATATTTTGCTTCGTTCCATTTTTTGTTATCCATATACAAGGTACCTAGTTTCCAATATGCTTCTCTAAACCACATTTTAATTGTTACATTGAAACTAGTATCATTATATATAGAATCAAGTGATTTAATAAGTTTAATATAGCTTTTATAACTAGTTTCTTTATCAATCTGATAACTAGCTCTGGCATAATAATAGAGTATATAAAGATTATTTGATTCTTTTTTTATCGGTTCTTCAAGTATTATCTTTGCGTTTTTGTAATCTTTCTTTTCATAATAACTCATTGATTGCTTAATTTGCTTATCATATAAATCTGACATTGACTCGCCAGGTTGACCATAAAGAAAATTTATTTTTATCCAATCTTTTGATAATGGGATATCTGGAAAAGATTCATTAGTTTTCTTTTCTTTATTAACAATAGATGAACTATCTGCTTTTTTTTCTTTACAAAATGAATTTGTAATTAAAACTATAATCAGGAATAAATAAATTTTAAGTTTCATAAAAATTAGATTAATAAATTATTTTTTTTGCAAACTTACAAATTATTATTCATTACCAAATCTATTTTCTCCAAAATAAAAACAAAATAAAGATCATAAAACTAATCCTCTTCAAATAACACAACCTAATTTTAAACAAAAAGGTCTTTTTGAAAAAACTTTGCATCTCAAACTTTGAGA
>CAYRBL010000067.1:0-3249 GCA_964422385.1 uncultured Bacteroides sp. | reverse complement strand
ATCTCAAACTTTGAGAATGGAAAAGAAATAAAAAAAAAACAATCTCAAACTTTAAGAATGGAAAAGAAATAGGAAACTTTGAATCTCAAAGTTTGAGATTGAAGAAAAAACAGAAAGTATCGAATCTCAAAGTTTGAGATCGTCTTTTCTGTACTTTTTATGTTTTTAGCTATTATTATGACTTATTTTATACTTATTTTATTTATTAAATGTAATAAAATGAGCAAAAAAACAATTTATAAAACTAAATAAAATAAAATTAAAATGAATAAAAAATTAGAGAATATTCTTCAAAAGAGAAGAAATAAAAACCATTTCAGTAGTAGTTACAATTAAAACATCATCTAATGCTTTTTTTATTGCCTGGATGTTATGTGGCTTGTTTAATAATGCTGTTTCTATTTGTAAAGCTAAAGATGCGTCCATAAAATCAGCTTTTATTTCAAAAGCAGTAATAATTCCATCCTTTACAGCCAATGAAATATTAATGGGATTGCCCGCTGCATCCAAAAAACTCTTATTAAATTTATAAAAAGGAGAATAACCGAAATTCCAAGCCCAGGTATTGTATTTAGTGGCCACCAATTCATCAATCTTAAGATGATCTTCATCCGTCAAATCATAAAAACTAATATCTTTATAATAAGATCTCAAGCGCTCAATAATAAGTTGGGTAAACTGAGTAATCGTTAATGGAGTTCTAAGATGCTCACTGATATTGGTAACCTCGCTCCTATTCGACTGCACAGCCTTATCGGTATAAACTCCAGTTTTAACTTTTAATGCAGAAGAAAGATTATTGATGTTAGAAGAAAATAATAAAGTACCATGATGCATCACTTTGTGTTTCCAGATATGTTCGGCATTACCCGAAATCTTTTTACCATTAATCAACAAATCATTTTTACCACCATGCACAGCTTCAACACCTAAATCATTTAATATATCAAGTATCGGTTGCGTAAACTGTTTGAAATTTATGTTTACATTATTATTTTCTTTTTTAATAAATGTAAAATTAATATTCCCTAAATCATGAAAAACAGTTCCACCACCAGATAACCTGCGTACAACCGGAATATTGTTTTTAGTTACATAATCATAATTAATTTCGGCAAGCGTGTTTTGATGTTTGCCAACAATAATACAAGGTTCATTAATCCAAAGCATAAAACAATCGTCATCTATATTCTTCAGAATATACTCTTCAGTAGCCAGATTAACGTAAGGATTAGTAGAATGACGATTTATATAAAGCATGTTATTGATATTTGAGGCAAAATTATACATTTTTCATTAAGAACTATTAATAATAAATAAAATTCTACTATTAAATATTTAATTAATTTTGCAGCCTTTTTATAATTATAACAAAATACAAATAAAAATGAGACTACACAAAGAAGGAAACCGCATATTATTAGTAAGCTTTTTGATGTTTGCAGCAATATTATTAATTGAGAAAATGCTTTTGCCATGTTGCTCAATAGTATTCTACATCAGCTCATTTATATTATTAGGATTGTATTTCCTAATCGTAAGATTTTTCAGAATGCCTAACAGAGAAATGTTAATAGACGACAACAAAATAGTATGTCCTTGCGATGGAAAAGTAGTAGTGATAGAAGAAGTAGAAGAACCAGAATATTTTAAAGATAAACGCTTACAAATCTCCGTATTTATGTCGCCAAACAATGTGCACGTAAACAGATATTCGGTTGGGGGAATCGTAAGATACATGAAATACCATCCAGGGAAATATTTGGTAGCTTGGCACCCTAAATCGTCCACCGAAAACGAAAGAACAACAGTAGTTGTGGAAATGGCAAACGGTGCAAAAGTACTTTCGCGTCAAGTAGCAGGAGCATTAGCACGTAGGATAGTATGTTATTCAAAAGAGGGAGAAGTTGTAAAACAAGGAGCCGAACTTGGGTTTATCAAATTCGGCTCTCGTGTTGATTTATATCTACCATTAAATGTAAAAGTAGATGTTAAAATTAATGACGTTGTAAAAGGTGGTCAAACTATTATAGCTAGTTTTCCTTCTTAGTCGTTAGATTTTCTATAACGTTTTCTTTCGGTTTCATCCAACATTATTTTTCTTAATCTGAATGAAAGTGGTGTAATTTCTAAGTATTCATCATCACCAATAAACTCCATAAACTCTTCTAAAGAGAATCTGGTAGCTGGTGTAATGCTTACTTTATCATCCGAACCCGAAGCACGCATATTTGTAAGCTTTTTAGTTTTGGTAACATTTATCACCAAATCATCCTGACGTATATGTTCGCCAATCACCTGACCCATATATACCGGTTCGTTAGGATTTACAAAGAAAGTACCTCTGTCTTGTAATTTATCAATTGCATAAGGAATCGCAGTTCCTGTATCCATTGCAATCAAAGCACCGGAACGTTTTGAAGAAATATCGCCTTTCCAAGGTTCATAAGCTTTAAAACGATGCGCCATAATAGCCTCACCTTCGGTAGCAGTAAGTACATTACTTCTTAAACCAATAATACCTCTGGCAGGTATCGAAAACTCTAAGTTCAAACGATCGCCTTTAGTTTCGATAACATCAATATCTCCTTTACGCTGCGTAACTAACTCAATTACTTTCCCTGAAAACTCTTTAGGAACGTGTACAGTTAAATGCTCGATAGGTTCACATCTTTTACCATCTATTTCTTTGGTAATAATCTTTGGTTGTCCTACTTGTAGCTCATAACCTTCTCTACGCATAGTTTCTATCAAAATAGAAAGATGCAAAATCCCTCTACCAAAAACGATATGTGAATCTGGAGTTTCTCCTTCTTCAATTCTTAAAGCCAAATTCTTTTCTAATTCTTTATATAAACGTTCTCTTAAATGGCGTGATGTTACAAACTTTCCTTCTTTACCAAAGAAAGGAGAGTTATTAATTGTAAACATCATACTCATAGTTGGCTCATCAATAGCAGTTGGCACCAAACCTTCTGGTAATTCAAAATCTGCAATAGTATCTCCAATTTCGAAATCATCAATACCAAGTACCGCACAAATTTCGCCTGGATAAACTTCTTCTTTTGTTTTCTCTTTGCCTAAACCTTCAAAAACATACAATTCTTTAATCTTAGATTTCTGTAAATCTCCATTTCTTTTAACTAAAGAAACGTTCATACCAGCTTTCATAATACCTCTCGACAATCTTCCAACAGCAATTCTACCTACATAAGAAGAGTAATCCAAAGATGTGATTTGCATCTGAAG
>CAYRBL010000066.1:0-11903 GCA_964422385.1 uncultured Bacteroides sp. | reverse complement strand
CCAAACCCAACTAACGGATTAACTACTATTGAATATTATGTACCATTAAGTGGTGAAGTTAAATTTGATTTAGTTGATATTATAGGTCAAAATGTTTACTCGAAACAAGAAAAAGTTACTACTGGTAAACATAACATTGATCTTAAATTGATGGATCTACCAGCTGGTGTTTATTATTATTCACTAGAATTTAAAGGAAAGCGTTTAGTAAATAAGTTAATTTTAACTAAGTAATTTTATAATTCTTTTAAAAAGTCAATAACCAATAATTAACAAATTATTGGTTATTGGCTTTTTTATTAAGATAAAATTTAAGTTAGTAAAGCATATAAAAATACAAATGAATATAAGTTAGTTTTGATAAAAACAATAGTTATGAATAAAATTTATCTCATCATAATTGGAATATTATTTTCTACAATTATCTCTGCCCAAACAATAGTTTATCATGAAAATTTCGAGTTACCGTCTTTAGGTGATAGTTTAGTTACAACTGCTGATACCATTATTGATCTTGGAGGAGGAAATACACTTAATCAGTCAACCCAATATTTTAAACCTTGGGCTATATCTACAAAATTATACAAATCAGGCTTAAGATGTGATACAAATACTCTTCAGCCATTAAAAGTTATTTATCTTACTTCATCCTCATTTAGTACTGTTAATAATAGTTATGTAATCTTAAGTTTCTCTCAAATATGTAAATTACATTTAGCTGATGGGGGATATGTAGAGGTGTCAAATAATAATGGTGCAACTTGGACTACATTAACAGCTGCACAAAATCAAGGTGGAGGGTCAATGTTACAGAATAAATTTTCTGAACTTTCTTATTCAGCATGGTTAAATGGGGATACCACAACAAAGCCTACAAATTCATGGTGGAAGGATGAGAAGTTTGATATTTCAGCATTTGCTGCAAATTCACCAAATGTAAAGATTAGATTTAGATATTATACATCTGGACAAGCGAATGCTTTAGGAAGATATGGTTGGTTAATTGATGATATTAAAGTAACTGCTAGTTTATGTGAGCTGGTACCACCAACAGTTAATCCGTTTTTAACTGTTGAAGGTGCAATAAATACAGCTGGACCTTATACAATTTCAGCTTATGTAAGAGATGCCTCACGTATTGACTCTGTTTATTTACAATATAAAGTAGGATCAAATGCATATCAAAATATTAAAATGACTAAGCCACCTACTCCTGTTTATCCTTACGATTCAGTTTATACAGCAACTATTCCATTCCCAGGTTGGGGTAAAATTGTTAATTATCGTATTATAGCTATAGATTCTTCATGTGTACATTCTATGGGGATAGCACCTGCAACAGGAACTTATACATTCAACACTCAATATACAGGGACAGGATTACCTTTGGATATCGGTATTACTCAAGTAAATTTACCAGCAAGTGGTATTTCAGTGGGTACTTTATTAAACGTGCAAGCTAATTTAAAAAACTTTGGGACACATCTTATAAAAAAAGCTACAATATATACTTCTTATAATGGAGTTATACATGGGTCGAGAATAAGATTAGATAGTTTAGTTCAGAATGCAGTTTCCCCATTAATATTAGTTGATACAATAAGTACACTTACTACTGGGCCTTGTACTGTAAAAGTATGGGCAGAAGCACCAAATGACAGTTTAGATCAAAATAGTATAAATGATACTGCTTCTGCTTCCTTTTTTGTTTGCTCATCTTTATTTAATGGTAATTATACTATTGGTGGGACTCCGGGGATTACTAATTTTCCAACCTTTGCCGATGCTATTACCGGTTTAACTCAATGTGGTATTAGTGGGCCTGTAGTCTTTAATGTAGCACCTGGCACTTATAATGAACAGTTAACTTTACCAATTATAAACGGTTCTTCGCCAACAAATACTATTACTTTCAAAGCTGCTAATGGGGATAGTAATTCTGTTATTTTAAATTTTGGAACAAATTTAGCTGCAAAGAATTGGATAGTAAATTTTAATGGTGCTAGTAATTTCATATTTAAGAATCTAAGTTTTACTTCAGGTAATGTGGATTCAACATTATCTAATATTTTTGTATTTACAAATGGAGCTTCTAATAATTCTTTAATCGGAAATGTATTAATAGGTAGACAAGGAACAACTGTAAATCAAGCCTTGATTCGTATCCAAGATACTTTATGTTATAATAATAAGATTATAGGTAATAATTTATCAAAAGGGTATTCTTCAATTTATCTTCAAGGAACATCAAGTACAAAATTAATAGCCCCTATTGAAATTAGAAATAATATCATATCTAATTTTTATGGTTATGGAATCTTTAGTGAATATGCAAAACCAATTACTATTGACGGTAATACAATTAACTCAAGCATATTCTTAACTAATAATTATGGCATATATCTTCATTATAATTATGACAGTTTAAAAATAACAAAAAATAAAATCAATATTACAGGGGCTGTTAATCAATATGGTCTTTTTATTGATAATTGCCATGCAGGTGATACAACTAAAAAAGGTTTAGTTGCAAATAACTTTATTAGTACTTTAAATGGGACTACTTATACATATGGAATAAGAATTATAAATTCTGATTATCAGAAAATATATTTTAATTCTGTATATTCAACTGGAAGTAGTTTAACTGATACTAGATGTATAAATCCTGTGACATCAAGTTTTATTGAATTATATAATAATAATCTTCAAAGTAATGTTTATCCAATTTATGTAGAACAAACTTCCGTTTCTAAAGCAGACTATAATAATTACTATTCATCAGGTAATTATTTTGCTTATTGGACAGGAGCAACATATTCAACATTAGCGTCACTTAAAGCTGCAACTGGTAAAGATGTTAATTCAATTTCAACTAAACCAAACTTCTTTAGCGCAACAGATCTACACACTATAAATGGATTGTTAAAAGGTGCTGGAAAATCATTTTCTGAAATAAATGTTGATATTGATGGTCAACCACGATTGAATCCTCCTTGTATTGGTGCTGATGAATTTCTACCAACACAAAAGGATGCAATGTTAGTTTCTATTGTTAATCCAATAGGAGGTTGTGGACTTTCAACTACAGAGAATGTAAGAATTATTATTAGGAATATTGGTACTAATGTAATAGCACCATCAACAATAAATGCTGTATATAAAATAGGGAATTCAAATCCGATTTCTCCAGAAGTTATAAACAGGACAATAAATCCTGGTGATACTATTCATTATATTTTTAATGCAAAAGCTAATTTATCTGTTCAAACAACTGCGATAGATTCTACTTTTAATTTTCAAATATGGGTTAATTTAACAGGTGATACTTTACACTATAATGATACATTAACAAAAAGTTTTGCTTCTAAATATGTACCTATTTCTCCTCTTGCTAACGACACATTAATCAATTATGCAACTTCGGCTACTCTTCATGCTACTTCTACATATCCAGTAGTATGGTATGATGTTCCTTTTGGTGGTACTAGTTTATTGAGTTCTTATAACTTCAATACTCCTATACTTTACGCAAAAGATACTTTCTATGTTGAAGCTAATTCAAGTAATAGTTTATTTGGTACTATAGGTAATGGTACTATTCTAAATGCGACATCTACCTATCCTTCACCTTATGGAATGTATTATACAGGTAGTAAAGAGCAATATCTAATATTGGCATCTGAACTTACGGCTCAAGGTCTACAGGCTGGTCCAATTCAATCTTGTGCCTTTAATGTATTAACTCCAACTACACCTTCATCTTCGGGAAGTGCTCCTAGTAATACGCATCTAAAAGATTTCAGTATAAAAATTGGTACTACTTCCTTGGCTGCTTTAACTACAAACTATGTTTCTGGTTTAACTCAGGTGTATTATAATCCAATGTATACTGATACTATTGGTTGGAATGTTCATCCATTCTCTTCTCCTTTTATTTGGAATGGTACAAGCAATATTATAATTGAGGCTTGTTTCGATAAATGGATAACGGATTCAGATTATGGAGATAATGCAGAGGTTTATCAAACTAGTACTTCTTTTGCTTCATCATTATATTCACATGATGACAACCCTAATCAATGCGGTAACACTTCTGGAACAACAATGAACCAAAGACCTAATATTATGCTTAATATTGGTCAACTTGGTTGTCCTAGTGCAAGAAAAGCTGTAGTTGTTAATGTAGCTCCTCCTCCTGCTGTTGACGCAGGTTTACTTGCAGTTACTAATCCTAGTGGTACTTTGCCTTCAGGTGTTAGTCAACCTATCATTGTTAAACTAAAAAATTATGGTACAAGTAATCTTACTTCAGCTACTATAAATTGCAAAATAAATGGAGTCCTTCAGTCACCAGTTTATAATTGGACAGGCAATATTGCTCATGATTCTATTATTTCTGTAACTATTGCTAACAAAACTTTTGCTGGTGGTTTATATGCAATTCAAACTTGGGTTTCGAATCCTAATGGTGTTTCGAATACAATTGCTTCTAACGATACTGCTATTACATCTTTTATTGCATGTTTAAATGGAACATATACTATTGGAGATACAACAGGTGGATTGCAACATGACTTCCCTACTTTTAATTCAGCAGTTAATGCTCTTACAATTGCTGGTATATGCGGTAACGTTGTATTTAATGTTGATACTGGTACCTATAACGAACAAGTTTTAATACCTGCTATTAACGGAACTTCTATTAATAGTACTATTACTTTTAAAGCAGCAAATGGAATTAATACTTCTGCCAAACTTCAATATAGTACAAATGCTACTACTAATTATTATACTTTAAGGTTAGATGGTGCAAGTAATATTATATTTAAAAATCTTAGTTTAAAAGCACTTGGTACATCTTATGGACGTGTAATTGAACTAGTAAATGGAGCTAGAAACAATACTTTCGATAATAATATTATTGAGATGGCATATAACAATAGCACTAGTTTGTGTGGAATTTATACTTATGGTAGTTGTGATAATACAATTATTACAAATAATCAAATTAAGAAAGGATATTATTCTATTTACTTATATGCTTCGGCTACTAATCATACTTTAAATAATGTGATAGCTAATAATACCATTACTGACTTTTATTATTATGGTATTTATTCCTATTATCAAGATTCAATTAGTATTGTGAAGAACACGATTAAGAGTGATTCTACTTCAAATTATATTTATGGTATACTTACTTCGTATAATAATAATATTATTGGAATCAACAAAAACACTGTTGATTTAAGGTTACCTAGTGGTACTGCGTATGGATGTTATGGAATATATAATTCATATTGTAATGGTACAGTAGGTGGTTATAATCTTGTTTCAAATAATATGGTTCTATTATCAGGTGGTAATACTTCATCAAATTGTTATGGTATTTATCCATATTATTCTAATTATTATAAATACTATTTCAATACTGTCAAAGTTAATTCTGCATCTACAGGCTCTGTTCCTTTATATCATAGTGGGGGTACTTTTATTTATATTACAGATAATAATCTTATAAATAGTAATATTGGATATGCTCTTAATACAGCTACTCCAACAGCAATTGTAGGTTGCGACTATAACAACTACTATACAACAGATACTAACTTTGTATATTGGTCTGGAAATAGATCAACTCTTAATGCATTGATAACTGCTAGTGGTATGAACCAGCATTCAGTTAATGTAAATTCACAATTTGTTTCAGCGTCTAACTTACATTTACAATCTACATTGTTAAGTGGTCTTGGTGTAGCTGTTCCTGATGTTAGCGATGATATTGATGGTCAAATTAGAAGTTTAACAGTTCCAACAATAGGTGCTGATGAAGTTCCTATGATACCTAAAGATGCTGGTGTTATTGCTGTCATTAATCCTAACCCTATCGAAACAGAAGCAAGTAGTGTAGCTGTTAAAATTGTAATCAGAAACTTTGGTACTGATACTATCCATAACATGAGTATTAAGTATAAAGTTAATAATGGTTCAGCAGTGAATTATAATTACGTTGGCAATTTAGCTAATTTGGCAACAGATACTGTTTTATTACCTAATATGATTGTACCTGCAGGTAATGCTAACATTTGTGCTTATACTAACCTTATAGGTGATACTAACTTATTCAATGATCAATATTGTAAAAGCTTCTTCGGGAATCCTTTATTTGATGCAAAATTGGTTACAATAGTTCCTATTCCTGGTGGTTGTAATCTTACTTCAGCTAAGACTGTTACTATTAAAATAAAGAATACCGGTATTAATAACATTTCAGGAAATTTAACAGCAAGTTATAAGTTAATAGGAAGTTCTAACGTTATAAATGAAAATGTAACTGCCCCTATTTTGAGTGGTGACACCCTATCATTTATTTTTACAACTCCTATAAACTTAACTGTTACTACTCACGACTCTACTTTCTTAATTAAATCATGGGTTACATTATTAAACGACCATATTCAAACTAATGATACTGCTAATTCCAGTGTAACCTCATTACACACACCTCCTTCTCCAACTGCATCTAACGTTTCGATTCCTTACGGAACCCCTGTTACTTTAAATGCAAATTCGGCAACCAACGACCCTATTCAATGGTATGTGTTAGCTACCGGAGGTACTCAAGTATACAATGGTGCACATTATTCAACACCAATTCTATATTCTAATACTACTTATTATATTGAATCTCGAACTGGTTTTTCTTTAGATAATGTTGTAGGTAATGGTACTGTTCAAAATACTACTACTAGTTATCCTACACCTTATGGTAATTATTTTACTGGTTCTAAAGAACAATATTTAATTCTTGCTTCTGAACTTTCTGCATTAGGTATTCCTGCTGGTCCGATTCAGTCTTGCGGTTTTAATGTTATAACTCCTACAGCTCCTACTACCATGGGTGGTGCTCCTTCTGGTTCACATTTGAAAAACTATACTATAAAGATTGGTTCTACTAATCAAGCAGCTTTAACTACTACTTATGTTTCTGGATTATCTCAGGTTTATTTTAATTCTCATTATATTGATAATGCAGGTTGGAATATACACCAGTTTACAACTCCTTATAATTGGGATGGCGTAAGCAATATCGTTGTTGAAGTTTGTCATGATAATTATGTTACTACATCTGATTATGGATACCAGGCAGTGGTTAATCAAACTACAACTCCTTTTGTTTCTACTACCGCTAACTATGCTGATGCTGCAAGTCAATGTGGTGCTTCGGGTGTTTATACCTATTCACAGCGACCAAATATTCGTCTTATCACTAATGTAGCAGGCTGTGCTAGTAGCCCAAGAGTTCCAGTAGCAGTAACTGTTAATCCTCAATCTGCAAAAGATATCGGTGTTACAAGTATTATTGCCCCAGTAACTGATGTTAATCTTTTAAGTAATGAAACTGTAAAGGCCTATATTACTAATTTTGGCTCAAGTCCTGCTTATAATTTCTCTGCAAAATATCAAATAAACAATGGTCCGGTAGTAAGCGAAACTGTTACTGATACTATTTTAGCCAATGCTGTTAAGGTTTACACTTTCCAGACTCCTGCTAATTTAGGAACTGTTGGTGATACATTCAGAGTAAAAGCTTTTATCTCTATGGTGGGCGATGCTACTCCTTTAAACGATACAACTACTGTTTATGTTATTAATAAAGCTCCTGTATACTGTACTTCTTCAGCTTTATATACCTATGGAGAGGACATAGGCAACGTTACTTTTGCAGGTATCAATAATGGAAATCCATCACCTCAAACAAATAATCCTGCTGCTATTAATTTATTTACTGATTACTCTAATGTAGCTCCTGGTCAAATTCGTGCTGGTGTTTCATACCCTATTTCAGTAAGTATGATATATAGTGCAAATACTGTTAGCGGTACTTGTAATGTGTATATAGATTTTAACAGAAATGGTACTTGGGAAACCAACGAAAAAGCCTTTAGTGCTACCTATCCTGCTGCTATTCCACAATTGTTGGGTAATATTACAGTTCCTTTCAATGCGAAACCTGGTTTAACTAAGATGCGTGTTGTAGCTGATGAATATAATGTTGCCCCTGCTTGCGGTACTTATACTTATGGTGAAACCGAAGATTATGTTGTAAATATTATTCCTCCAATTCATCACGATGCTGGTATCTCTGGTATTGTTAAACCTGATAAGTTTATTATTTATAACCAAACTTATTTAACACAACCTAAATTTGTAATCAAGAATTATGGTATTGATACTCTATCTCAAGCTACAGTTTATTATAAAGTAAATGGTAATTTAAGCACTTATAACTGGACCAAAACTCCAGGTTTGCCTTCTTTAACTACTGATACCTTTAACATACCTTCTGTGTTTATCAATGATGGTTTAAATACGTTTGCTGCCTATACTTCATTACCTGGTGACTCGAATAAATTTAATGATACTACTTATAGGAATGTTTTTAAAGAGTATTTATCTCCAATTCCTTACACTGATAATTTCGAAAACGATAAGTTCTGGTTTGCTACTGATACTAATGGCGGTGCAAATATTAATAATTTGTGGCAACAGGGTACTCCTGCTTCTTCTACTATTAATACTGCCCACAGTCCGGTAAATGCTTGGAAAACTTTATTGAATGGAAATTATCCAATGGGTAATGTTAGCATCCTTTATTCTCCAAAATTCCACTTAGCGGTTAATATGGGCGATACTTTAAGACTATGGCAATGGCGTCATATGGGTACTCAGGTTTATGGCCGTATCGAATATTTATCTGTGTTGAATAAATGGGAAACTTTAGGTTCGATGGGCGATGCTAATGCTACTAACTGGTATAATAGTGCAAGTGGTTGGACAGGTACTGGTACAGGATGGGAATTATCAACCTATAAAATATCTAACTTAGGTAATCTAGGCAACTATACTCAATTTAGAATTATCTTTGATGCTTCAGCTTCTTTAGTAACTGATACCGCTCACAATGGTTGGGCTATTGATGATCTTGATTTAAATCTGGTTCGTTTCCCTCTCGATGCTGGGGTTACTCAAATAACTACTCCAGGGCTTACCTCTGTTACTGGCGATTCTATTGCTCCAGCAGTTGTTATCAAAAACTTTGGTTTGAATCCGCTTACTACGATGGCTGTTAAATATTCGGTAAATTATCAGATACCTATTACCGAAACTTGGACTGGTAATCTAGCTCCAGGTACTACTACTAACTATACATTTAGTCATAAATATCTGGTAAATCCAACTAATTATATTCTTTGCGCAAGCACAGGTTTATCAGGAGATAATTTTACACTTAACGATTCGTCTTGCCAAGCAGTTACTGTTAGTCCTGCTGCTAATGATGTCGGCGTTATTGCGTTTATTTCTCCTAGCGACTCTGTTCCTACTTCTTCTACAGTTACTATTAAAATTAGGATTAAAAATTTCGGTACCAATCCTGTTACTTCAGTTCCTGTGGTATATCAAAGAGGGGCTTCTACTCCTGTAACAGCTACCTGGACAGGTGGTCCGCTCAATTATGGCGATACTTCTTCTTATACTTTTACTACTACATTTACTGCCCCAATTGGTAATTCGTTCAACCTTTGTGCTTGGACGGCTATGGTTGGTGATGCATATCCTCTTAATAATAAACTGTGCAAAACAGCTATTCTTTTAGGTGTTGATGATGACTTTACTGCTGATGACCTTTGGTTAGGGCAGAATAGACCTAATCCTACAAATGGTGCTACTACCTTCAATTACAACTTGCCTCAGGCGGGTGTTGTTGATTTTAAAGTTACCGATTTGTTAGGACAGGTACTTTACACTAAACAACTAAAAGAAAATGCTGGTAAGCATACGTTGGATTATAATGTGGCTAATTTGCCCGATGGAGTTTATTATTATTCTATCGAGTATAAAGGCAAGCGTCTTATCAAAAAAATGATGATTAGTAAATAAATCTAATATAGAGGCTTCATCACATTAGTGTTGAAGCCTCTTTTTTTTTGTAATCTATATTATCTAAAATATTATTGTTATATTATTTAATGCTTTTTATAAAATAAAAAGAATGCTTTGGCATAAATTTTGTAAAAATATACTGATTTTTTAAAATAATAATAATACATAATAAACGAACATTATATTAATAAATAAATTAAATAGAAATGAAAAAAGTAATACTATCTTTAAGTCTAGTAATTGGATTCTGTGTTGCTGCGATGGCTCAGATTACTATAACGCAAAGCAATGCCCCTACTGCGGGTAACATTGCAGTAACCTATTCCGACACCAACTACATAGGCAAAACAGTGGGCAATGCCGGGGCTAACCAACTATGGAACTTCTCTACCTGGACTAATCACACACAATCTATCGAACACTTTGTTAACCCTTCGACTTTAACTGGATTTAGCAACTTCCCAACTGCTAATCTTGGCGTTTTACAAGAAGATGGTACCGAGGTGTATTTCAACTCAAGTAGCACCTCTTTCAATACCTTAGGGGTATTTGTAGATTATACCGGAAATGCTGATTTTATCCCTCTTAAGTACAATCCTTCTGATAAAAATATCACCTTCCCATCTACTTATAATACAACTTTTACAGGTACATATAATTTCAACATTTCTATTGCATATAGTTCGCCTCCAATTGATTCAATCAGGGTAGTTTCTTCAGTAGCTTATAATAGTGTTGTTGATGGTTGGGGTACTATCAACACTCCTTCGCATTCTAATGTTCCTTGTTTGCGTCAGAAAGTACGCAAGATCACTAATAATACCATATATGTGCATTATATAGTGTGGATACCTAGTCAGAATACTGTTGATACCACTTACGATTACAATTGGTGGTCTAATTCGTATAATACGATGGTTGCCCGTATGCAAACTGATAGCGCAGGTACCGTTACCTTAGCTAATTGGCTTGGCTTATACGTTCCGGAAGGTGTTTCGGAAGTTAATCCAAAAGCAGCTAAGGACCTTAAAGTATTCCCTAACCCATCAAGTAGCCAGACTACTATCACTTTTTCTCCTTTAAAAATGGAAGGGGAGTTGGAAGTGTATAATACACTAGGTCAGTTGGTATATACCGAAAAGTTAGCTAAAGGAAGCTTTAATACCGAAATTAATATCGAGAACTTTAAGAACGGACTCTATAAAGTTATATTAAGACAAAATGCTGCTATTGTAGCTCAGGAAAGTCTTCTTAAAAATTAAGATTATTTTTGTAAAGCTATACTCTTATAACACATTATAATTAATAAATATAAAAACCTTCTTCTATAAATAGAGGAAGGTTTTTTTATTTTAAACCCTCTTTCTTTCTCTTAACAATTTTTAACAAAGATTTTTCCCTTTATTGCTTTTGATGTTAATTATAATGTCGAACTTTGTACTATGTTTAAGGTGATCTTTTATTCTGGGCAGTATTTGGAATCCATTAGAATTAATGCCAACGGTAGTCAGTTAATTAGGGTTTTGAATTTAGGAAAGCAACTTATAAAACAAGACTTTTCAGTTAGTGAATATCCCTGTTATTCCGCCGACTCTACCCTAGTTATGTCCGAGCATTTTTCCCTCAATTATTACATAAACAAACCAGATAACACTATTCTTCCGTATTTTATATTCCCTTTATATCAATTTACAAATCTAATTTTCCGAAATAGCCTTACTCTTTCCGCTCCTCACATTACTGCCTCCGCTTATGACATTACCGTCTCCGCACCTCACATTACTGTCTCCGCACCTCACATTACTGTCTCCGCTTGTGACATTACTGTCTCCGCTTGTGACATTACTGCTTCCGCTTGTGACATTACTGCTTCCGCATGTGACATTACTGCTTCCGCTTATGACATTACTGTCTCCGCTTGTGACATTACTGCTTCCGCTTGTGACATTACTGCT
>CAYRBL010000065.1:6741-11915 GCA_964422385.1 uncultured Bacteroides sp. | reverse complement strand
CGGAAGTCAACTTCATAGCGTTGGTATTCCCCTTCATATTTCTTTTGGTCGACATCATAAGCAGTAGCATATTTCTTTAAATCGCAATTATAATATTCAACACAACCACATTCCATACAACGCTGGGCTTCGTGACGTGCTACCCCTTCATTAGCATATCCAAGTTCAACCTCTTTAAAATTTTGTCGCTGATTTGGGTCTAATGTAGGCATTTCTTCTCTGTTTTGATTTAAGAATTTGCCAATATAATCTTCTAAACTTTGTATTTTAAAATTATCTTTCTTCGATAAAAACTCTTTCTTTTCTGGTTCTAAAGGCAAACCCATCATTGTTTGATGGCAACTTCTTGCTGCAACTCTTGCTAAAGCTATTGCCTGAATTAATGTTGCAGGACCAGTAACTCCATCTCCTGCTGCAAAAATTCTTTCTACTCCTGTCTGCAAAGTTATTGGATCAGCATCCAGATCACCCCATTTGTTCATAGCTAATTCGCCTATGTCTGTATTATTATTTACATCATTAATAAATTCGGCGATTGTTTTTTGACCAATTGCAGCCAAAGCATAATCAATTTTAACTTCAAATTCAGAATCAGGAACAGGAATAGGGCGTCTTCTGCCTGATGAATCAGGTTCGCCTAATCCCATTTTAATACATCTAATAGAAATAGCATTTCCTTCACTATCTTTATTAACCCTTGTAGGTGCTGTTAAAAACATATATTCAATACCCTCCAATTTTGATTCGTGAATCTCAATTGGATTTGCTGGCATTTCCTTTTCTGTTCTTCTATATATAACAATTACCTTTTCGGCACCACAACGCATTGCAGTTCTACAACAATCCATTGCTGTATTACCACCACCAATCACTGCTACAGTCTTTCCTTTAAAATCATATTTCTTTCCAGATATTTCCATCTTCTTTAAGAAATCAATACCAGAAAAAACATTAGGTGCATCATCACCTTCGCAACCTATTGAAGTACCTTTTTGTGATCCTATACCAAGAATTACACCATCATATTTAAATTTTAAAGCTTTGTAACTAATGTTTTCTCCTAATTTTATATTATAATGTATCTTTACACCCATATCGGTAATGTTATCAACTTCGCGTTGCAACAAATCATTAGGCAAACGATATTCAGGGATACCATATCTTAACCAACCACCGGCTTGGGGAGCTGCTTCAAAGATTTCGCATTGATGACCCTCCTTTTGTAAGAAAAATGCAGCGGCTAATCCTGCTGGACCAGATCCAATTATAGCTACTTTCTTACCAGTTGAAGGTTTTATTTTAGGAATATATTTAGTTGGAGAATCCAAATCCCAATCCGAAGCAAAACGTTTCAGGTAATCAATACCAACTGCTGTTCCTTCGTCTAATAAGTTTCTTCTGCAAGCTAATTCGCATGGACGAACACAAACTCTTCCACAAATTGCAGGCAAAGGATTGGTTTCTTTAATAAGTTCAACCGCCTCATTATACATTCCTTTATCAATTAAAGAAATATATCCTTGCACATCAACACCCGCTGGACAAGTTTGCTTGCAAGGAGCTGAACAATCAGCATAATGATTACTTAATAATAACTCTAAAGCAGATTTTCGCGACTTAAAGATAGTACCATTATTTGTCTCTACTTTCATACCATCGGCAATTTTTGTAGAACAAGCAGGCTGCAATCCGCGCATACCCTCAACTTGCACAACACATATAAAACAGGAAGAATAAGGCTCCAATCTTTCGTCGTTGCACAAAGTAGGAATCTCTATTCCATTACGATTTGCAACTGTAAGTATGGTTTCGCCTTTTGTTCCTTTAACTATTTTGCCGTTTAATATGATATTTATTTCGTTCATATTTTCAATTATTGCTTTTTTGTAAAAGTATCTTTTTTTTTATTATTCAACTGTTATTGCATCAAACTTACATCTCGAATAGCAGTCGCCACATTTTATACAAGCTTCCTGATTGATTAAATGTACTTGCTTTTTTTCTCCAGTAATACATTTTACGGGACATTTTACAGCACAAATTGTACATCCTGTACACTTATCAGTAACAATTTCGTAAGTTAAGAGTGCCTTACACTTCTTAGCCGGACATTTTTTATGCATAATATGTGCTTCATACTCATCTCTGAAATATCTTAAAGTAGTTAATACAGGATTTGGAGCAGTCTGTCCCAATCCACATAACGAACCATCTTTAATATTTGTAGATAATTCCAATAAAGTATCAATATCTTCTGCTTTTCCTTTACCATCGGTAATTCTATTCAATATTTCGAGCATTCGTTGGGTCCCAATTCTACAGAAAGTACACTTTCCGCACGATTCTTTCTTAGTAAAATCTAAAAAGAACTTAGCCATATCGACCATACAAGTAGTTTCGTCCATTACAACCATACCACCTGATCCCATGATAGCTCCAGTGGCATTTACCGAATCATAATCTACTATTGTATGCGACAAATATTCGGGAATACAGCCGCCCGAAGGCCCTCCAAGTTGTACTGCTTTAAATTTTTTACCATTAGGTATTCCTCCACCAAGCTTAAAGATAATATCTTTTATAGTGATTCCCATTGGCACTTCAACCAATCCTGAATTATTAATCTTTCCGGCCAATGCAAACACTTTTGTGCCTTTACTTTTCTCAGTTCCGTATTTTGAATAGGCAGCTGCTCCATGAAAAATAATCCATGGGATGTTTGCAAAAGTCTCTACATTATTAATATTGGTAGGCTTTTTCCATAAACCTGACTCGGCAGGAAATGGTGGACGCTTGCGTGGCATTCCGCGCTCGCCTTCTATCGATGCTATCAAAGCAGTTTCTTCTCCACATACAAATGCACCAGCTCCTTCTTTGATATGAATATCGAAATTAAAGCCATCAATTCCTAGAATATTATTTCCTAAATATCCTTTTTTGCGTGCTTGATCTATAGCAATGTCCAATCTTTTTATTGCCAAAGGATATTCGGCTCTGCAATAAATTACACCATCTGTAGCACCAATTGCGTAAGCACCAATTATCATTCCTTCTAATATTGCATGAGGATCGCCTTCTAAAAGCGAACGGTCCATAAATGCGCCAGGGTCACCTTCGTCTGCATTACAAATAATGTACTTTTCTTCAGACTTATTTCCTCTTGCAAAACGCCATTTTAATCCTGTTGGAAAGCCTCCTCCCCCTCTACCGCGCATTCCCGAATCCAATACGCATTTTATTACTTCTTCATAAGACATTTTTTCGTTTGCAATCTTGCGAATGGCTTCATAACCTTCCAAAGCTTCATATTCTTCTATAGATTCGGGGTCTATCAATCCACAATGTCTTAATGCTATCTTAACCTGGTTTTCAAAAAAGTAATTATCGGGTGTTTCAAACAAATCAGTTTTTACTACATATTCTTTAATGGGTTCATTTTGCCCAATATGTTTCTCAATTATTTCTAATGCACGTTTCTCGTCAACGTTTCCGTAAATATACGAACCGTTAGCATCGATTATTTCAACCAATGGTTCGCGAAAACACATGCCGATGCAGCTTGTTTTTTTGAGTTCGAAGTCTAATTTGTCAACTTCTTTTAATTTTTTAATCTGCTGATACGTTTTATTAGCCCCAGCTGCAATTCCACAACTGCCTAATCCAACTATAACTTTGGTTTTGTCCATTGTTTTTTAATATTAGCTATTTTGGTTTAATTACTTTCTTTTATTTTCATGTTTTTTACGATATTTACGGCTTCTTTACCTGTTAAGTTTCCGTAAGTATCGTCTCCAATCATCATTACGGGTGCTAAGGAACAGCATCCAAGACATGCTACCGACTCCAATGTAAACATTCGGTCTTCGGTAGTTTCTCCGTCCAATACGTTTAATGATTCTTGTAAAGCCTCAGTTATTTTGTCAGCATTTTGAACATGACAAGCGGTGCCATGACATACTTTTATGATGTGTTTTCCTACTGGTTTCAATCTAAACTGTGCATAAAAGGTGGCCACACCATACATTTCGCTCAAACATAAGCCAGTTTCTTTGTGTATTTTTATAAATGCTTCCCTGGGAACATATCCGTAAATATTTTGCGTTCCTTGTAATATAGGTATAAGATTACCTCTTTTACCTTTATATTTTAATATTAATGCATCGATTAATGTTAAATCAACATTTTCCATATCATTAACAGACTGCTTATTTGCTATTCTCCCTACTCGCATTTTCTTTAGAATTTATTATTTGCTAAATTATAAAAACATTTGATATAAATACAATAATATATGATTTTTTTTCATCTTTTTAATAACAACTATATGTTTATATGTTTTTTTATTAAAATTTTTATGAGTTTTTTTATTAATAAGACTAATTTTTAATAGTATATGAATTTTTAGTATGATTTTTATTAGTTTTGATTTAATTCTTTTTTTATATCGTAGTAAGAAATCCATTTCGACACTCAAATAATCTATTTAGACACTGAAGAAATCTATTTAGACACTGAAGAAATCTATTTAGACACTGAAGAAATCTCTTTCGACACTGAAGAAATCTATTCTGACACTAAAGATTTTTTTTTAGAAACTAATGAAATCCATTAAGATATAGAAGAAATCTATTTATAAAATCAATTTTTGAAAAATATTGAACTTTTAAAGAGATTTGCTATGTTTTTAAGCAAAATTCTTTTTTATTTTATTAAATTTCTTAATTTTTAAAATAAAAAAAATCATTATAAAAATAAAAAACATAAAAAGACACATAAAATACTTTATTAGCCTAATAAAAATAATTAGAGTCTTAATTAAATTAAGAAAAATAAAAATGGATTTAATGTTTTAAAAACAGAATTTATTTGGTAGGATTTTTAAATAACTCCTTAATATTATCAAATTCGCGACGATAAAACATACCGATACCTTGGGTGTAGGGCGAATAATTGTTCAATAAATCATATTGGTTAGAGCGATTAAAGGCTTTGAGCTTAAAACGACCATCATCCGTAAGTTTTACCTCAACATTAACATCGCCTATGAAAGTACTGGCATTTTGGTTGGAAGATTGCGAATTACCTCCGGCAGGATCCTTGATGGCGCCCCCAACTCCGACATTGCCGTTGATAGATACCCGATCATTTAATATCTGTGTAGAAAGCATGAGTTG
>CAYRBL010000065.1:0-6641 GCA_964422385.1 uncultured Bacteroides sp. | reverse complement strand
TGGTCTTTTATATCCTGGTCGGTATTCGGTAAATTGATGTCGAAATCAATCATCGGATTGGTTAGCTTTCCTTCTATACTAATGATGCTCTGTACGGCAACCTTCTTTTTATCGGTGCTACCTATTGCCAACATTACGGGATATAAGGAAGCTTTGAGGTTATAAATTGCCTTCATTCTTACATTGGCATTATATGGATCGCCATTCCACGAAATAGAAGCGCCGCTTTGGATATTAAACTTTTTGTTGGTTAAATTTTGTATAGAGAAAAAGTACAAACCATCGTTAATAGTGTAGTCGCCATACATCTTAAAAGCACCAACTTCGTCAATCGACATCTGAATTGTACCAGCACCATTGGCCCTAATTTCTCCTCCAGTATTTCCTGTTTCCAATATTAAACCAATTTGCGCATCATGTGTAACCTCCAAATCAAATTTCATAGTAACGCCATACATTGCGTGGGTTCGCATCTTAAATTTTTTCTCATCTTTTGTTTTATCTACAAAAGTTATAAAGGTATTGTCGTGATTAAAGGTCTTGTCGGAAATAGGTATATTTATTTCGGTACCTTTTTCTGTTTTGGCTACAATCTCTAGTTTAATATCATTATCAGGACCGCTTATTTTTACAACACCACTGGCAAAGGCTTTTCCATAATACATATCGTTTTCAGAAGCTTTTGTGTTAAGCATCATAAATTTCTTTGTAGTGACCTTTAAATCTATATTAATTTTAGAAAAAGCTTTATGAGTTATCCTTCCATCCAGACGTGCTGTATTGTGATTTTCGTCGGTAAATACAAAATTATTAAAAGCAAAGTAGTCTACACCAATCTCTACAGAATCACTCAAGGAATATATGGTATTTAAATAATCAATTTTCATATACGATTTATCTAAACGGACTTTTCCCTTCACAATAGGGTTATCAGTAGTACCTTTTAAAGTTAAATTTCCTGAAACTTTTCCATCAAAATCTGATGAAAAGCTTTTTAAATAATAACCTATACAAGATATTTTTTGATTGTCGAGATTTAGTTTAAAATCAAAATTCTGATCTTTATTATTAGGATAATAATATCCTTCTATTTTTATTCGCTCAGCTTCACCTACATTACCTTTATATTTTACAATAAACTTTGAATAAAAACCTTCTTTTATTTTATCATAAGTAGTAATAATTGTTGCATTACCGATAAGATCTTTATTCAAACTTAAGTTTTGAATAGTTATATTTGTTAAAAAATTAGGAGATTTATAAAGGTCAAACAGCTCTACATTACCGCTTATAAGACCTGCAAGATTAACATCACTTTTCTTAAGGAAGAATTCGAAATTAGCTATATCAAATTTATTTAATTTAAAATATAATTTATCGGAATGTGAAGGGCCAATTCTACCATCAATACCCAAGGTTTGATAGCCATTACTTATCGTAAGATTATTGATAGTAATTACTGAAGAATCAATTTTAATAGAGTTATAATCGAGCAATTTCCACACCGAATCGTTAATGATAATATCAGATTTAGTGATGGCAAGATTAATTTCAGGGACATTTACAAAGCTCGCGTACCCACTTATATTACCCGAATTATGAATTTTATTATTAACATTATCTTTCCAATTAAAGAAATACAAAACACTATCGCTTTGCAGAAATAATTTGGTAACAAAATTATCAATTCCCAAGCTATCCGACAAAAATAACCGACTACAACCGGTAGTTAAATAAAATCTTTTAGCATCAGTTACTCCATCTACATACCAATCTTTAAAAACTTTACCTTGATATTTTAGTTCAGTTGCATTTCCTTTAAGTCTTACATCATTTAATTTAGAATTATAACTTCCATTTATGCTAGTATTTTCTGCTATTTGAAGTTCAGGAAAAAAGAGACGACTCACTTCAGAAGTATTTTTAAGAAGGATATTAAACATAAACTTCTCGTCACGCTGTTGTTCTTGTGCAATATATTTTTCTTTAATTGGAGTAAAAGAAGGCAGATATTTTTTTATAAAATTATTAAATGCATCAGGCAAATCAGTAAATTTAAAATTACCATACAAATCTGCCACCACAAAATCAGAACGTAATTCAATTTTTCGCTGTCCTTCAGCATCATTAAAAGTATTTAATGTAAGAGAATTCATTTTAAAAATATCTTTACCCCTACTATATTTAGTATTTTCTATCTTAATCAAACCTCTAATATTATCTGCTGTATTTCCATAAAAGTTAAAATTAAGCTTAGTTGACAACACTGCCAAAGAATCCGAAGTGGTGAGTTTAAGTTTGTATAGATTTGCATTGGTAATATTGGCAGTAAAATCAAATAAAGGAACATCCTTAGAGAAATCGATATTTCCTAAGAAATTTAAATCAATTTTATCATCAACGACGCTTAAATATCCATCAAAAAGTTTATTTGTGAAATGGCCCTTTATGCCTATACTGTCATATACATTACCTTTGAATTCAAAAGCATTTATACCTCCTGTCATTTCTATTTTAGCATCATCAATTTTCAAACCTGAACCTGAAATTTCTGCATCCAAATCAAGCTTTCCCATCAGATTTCTGGCGTCAAGATAGGTTCCAATATCAAATTTCTTAGCATTGATATGACCTTTATATTCTACTTTATTATTTTCGTTTTTCCTTAAAGCAATATCTGTAGAAACTTGTCCAATTGAAGAATATAAACTTGCATACGCATTAAAGTCGTAATAAAAACCTGTAAAGTCTCCCTTAATAATAATAGTGCCAAGTGATGATAAATTCTGTGGAACCTGAATATGATTATTTCCTAAACCAGGTAGACTGAAGGCTTCTATATCAGTTTTGCTTGTGGTAAATCTTTTTATAGAAAGACGAATAAATGTCTGTTCAAAATCAGGTAAACCATTCATCGAAATATTTCCTTCAAAGTTTGTAGCGTGACCATAATTAAATTTAAGATCTTTTAATTTTATATTGTTTAATTTACCACTAATTGCTCCCGAAAAACTTACTCTATCTTTTAGACCAACCAGACTTTTATCAAAGAAAGTAAGTTCTTTTAAATTTACATTCGACTTTCTAATATCTGCTTGTATAGTAACTTTATTTATAAAATCGCTTAAATCGTCAGGATTGTTATAATTTAAATTAATATCCAGATTCAAATTAGAAGATGCAGTTTCGAAATTTAATTTCTGCAATGCAATTAAACCAGGGAAATATTTAATATGAGAAGAGAAATTCTTTACAGTAAAACCTGATTTATCTTTTAAATTAAAATTCTTTATATTAACTGAAACGGAATCCCCATTTAAGTAAAGGCTATCAATTTTAAAATTAAGATTAGAAAGTTCGATGTTATTTAAATCAATTCCGTTAGGTTTGTATACTTTATTTTGTTGATTAAGATATTTGAATTTTGTATTTTCAAATTCAATAGAATTAAATGTAAGTTTCCAATTAGAAGAAGATTTAGTAGTATCTTCGGATTTAAAATAATCTACCAAAAACTGGAAATTCATAACAGTATCCGAATGATATTTGACCAAAGCAACTTCAGTATTTTTTAATATTATTTTACTAAAATCTATTTTATTTTTTGTTAATGATAAATGTCCAATCTTGCAATCTATGATATTAGCATTTAATAATGTGTTATGATGTTGGTCGTTAACAAATACATCTTCTAAAAGAATATGTAGTTTAAAAGAAATACTAACTTTTGAAATACTTATCTCAGTATGTAATTTATCGGAAAGATTAGCTGCAAATCTTTTGGCAATAGAAGTCTGCACCATACTTGTTGATAGAATAGCTAATGTTATCAATGGTAATATTATTAACAATGATAATATATAGATCAGTATTTTGCGTAGTCTTCTTTTGATTTTTTTAGTATTTAAAGTTAGTTCAAATTTCAGAATACAAAATTAATTGAAATTTACGTAAAAAGAGCAAATTTATTCATAATTTTGCCGAAAATTTATATTTAAACGTATTTTAATGACATATATTTTAGCAATTGAATCTTCATGTGACGATACATCAGCAGCAATTATTGAGAATAACAAAATTCTTGCCAATGTGATTGCAAACCAAAAAATGCATGAAAACTTTGGTGGAGTTGTTCCTGAACTTGCATCTCGAGCTCATCAACAGAACATAATACCTGTAGTGGATACTGCTTTAAAGAATGCTAATATTACTAAAGACCAATTGGATGCTATCGCTTTTACGAATGGTCCAGGTTTATTAGGATCTTTATTAGTTGGTAGTTCTTTTGCTAAATCTTTTTCATTAGCATTAAATATTCCTTTAATAGAAATTGACCATCTGGAGGCCCATATATTATCTCATTTCATAAAAGATACAGAAGAGCAAAAAGTCCCTGAATTTCCATTTCTATGTTTATTAGTTTCGGGTGGGCATACCCAGATTGTATTGATGCACGATCATTTTAAGATGGAAATTATTGGCAAAACTATTGATGATGCAGCGGGTGAAGCTTTCGATAAAGCTGCTAAGATAATGAGCATTCCGTATCCTGGTGGACCTTTAATTGATAAATTTGCAAAGGATGGAAATCCAAATGCATTTAAGTTTAATGAGCCGAATATTCCAGGTCTTAATTTTAGTTTTAGTGGTTTAAAGACATCTATTTTATATTTTCTAAGAGATGAATTAAAAAAAGATTCTAGTTTTATCGAAAACAACAAATTTGATTTATGTGCTTCAGTTCAGAGCGTAATAGTTTCTATTTTGATCAAAAAACTTATAAAAGCATCACAGCAAACGGGGATAAAACAAATCGCTATTGCTGGTGGAGTTTCTGCAAATAGTGGTTTAAGATTAGCATTAATGGAAGCAGCTAATAAAGACCAATGGCAGGCATTTATTCCTAAATTTGAATATAGCACCGACAATGCTGCAATGATTGCAATAGCTGCTTATTATAAATTTCTGAATGGAAACTTTGCGTTACAAAGTGCAACACCTTATGCTCGGAGTATTTGATGAAAATATTAGTTTATTCTATTTTTCCATTCCAACAAAAATAATCTTTAGGAAAATCTATAGTAGGAATTGAATCTTTAAAAATACCATAAACTGCAGAGCCACTTCCACTCATAGCTGCATATATTGCGCCATTAGTATAAAAGGTATCTTTTATCTTTTCAATTTCAGGAAACTTTTTAAATACTACCTTTTCGAAATCATTAATAATCGAATTTCTCCAATATGAAATTGGTTCAGAAATTAATTTCTCTAACATTGGCGATTTCTTGTGAGGATTAATTAAAGAATATGCCTCAGTAGTTTTTACGTGTATATTAGGTTTTGCTATAAAGATATTATAACCTTTTAAGTCCACTTCAATATCTTTGAAATTATCTCCTTTGCTTTTTGCTAAAATAGGACGGTTCTCTATAAAAAACGCACAATCACTACCTAATTTCGAAGCGTACAATTGTAATTGTAATATCGAAAGGTTCAATTCAAATATCTCGTTAAGCTTCATCAATGTAAAAGCAGCATCTGAAGAGCCACCACCTAATCCAGCTGAATGAGGTATCTTTTTTAATAAATATATATGTACTGCTGGAATATTAAATTCTTTTTCAAGCAATCTATATGCTTTAACTACAAGATTATGCTCAATATTACCATCCATTTTTATCCCACTCGACTGAAATGAAAACTTACCATCGGGTGATTTTATAATATCCAACGCATCATTTACCTCTATTGGATAAAAAACAGTCTCAATATTATGAAATCCATCTGTACGTTTGTTTATTACATACAAACCAATGTTTATTTTGCAATTTGGAAAACTTATCATATCGTTATTATTTATTCTGCAAATATACTAATATTTATTATTATTATCAACTAATTCTTTTTTCCTTTTTATATGATAATACTATTTGCTCAAAATAGAGATTAAAGCTTTATATCATCATAACAAATTATCTAAAAAACATAATCAGCATTTTAAAACCTCTTTTTTTCTTACAATTGTTATCAAAAATACATTTGAAAACACTTATTATTGGAAAAATCAATCAAATTTGCATTTGCAAACTACCCTTTTTTAGAACCAAATGGGGTCATTTACATTTGTAGTTTGTTCGGAATCGAAAGGTAGTTACGTGTTTTTATAGTAGTTTTTAGGACTTATATTCTTAAAATTATAATTTGATAAAATAAATTACTGTAAATTTCAATTTTTAAATTAAAGAAATAAAACTTTATTACGTTTTTCATAATTGACAAAACCATTATTTATGTTAATATATTCTTTTTTTAATAACATAAATTCACACTTATTAACAAAACTATTTATTAAAAATATTTAATATTTAATGCTAAATCAAACTAAATAATGTTAGATTTGTTTATAAAAATTAGTTTAAGAATCAATAGACTAATTGAGCTTAAATAAATAAATTATTTACTAATTAAATAAATATTATGAATCGAAAAATTTATTTTACGATGCTATTGTTACTATCTGTAACATTTGCCAAAGCAGGCGGCTATCAAGTTAATGCTATGGGCATAAAACAAAATGGGATGGGTTATGTTGGAACTGGATTCTGTTTGGATGCCAGATCGGAAGAGCACACGTCTGA
>CAYRBL010000064.1:4839-12056 GCA_964422385.1 uncultured Bacteroides sp. | reverse complement strand
ACGGAATTAGGTCTTTTACAATATAAATAAGGTCTTATTTTTTAGTAAATAAATCAGTCTTGTGGCCGAAACTACCAGAAAACACAAGGTCTTCGAGGTCTTCTCTGTTGCGCGGCGACATTTCCAAAATCTTAATTTTATCGGGCAAAGTATCAGCATTGCCATAATGACCAATCGCAAGGATGACCAAAGGCTTGTAATTAACTGGTATGTTGAACAATTCCATAGCCAAACCCTTGTCGAAACCTCCCATTTGATGCACAAATAAGTCTTCCTGAGTAGCCTGAATAACGAGGGTAGCAACCGCCTGCCCAACATCATAGCTGGAAGCTTCGTTAGGCTCGTCTTTCATATTCATATTCGTTTTGCCCAAAGCAAGAATTAGCACGGGAGCTTTGGCCCAAATCTGATTGAATTCGACCAAAGTACTGAAAAGTGTTTGATGGGTTTCGTCCTTATCTACACCCACAATGAAACGCCAGGGCTGCTGATTCATACTAGAAGGAGCCCAACGAGCAGCTTCTAATACTCTCAAAACCTTGTCCATTTCAACAGCTTCGGGCGAAAAAGCGCGGGCGCTCCATCTTTGCTTGATATATTTATTAATGTTATGATCGGTGTTTGCGTCTTTCTTCATTTTAAAATAATTTTATTAAAAATTCATAGTTTCGTATTCCATTTCTATATCGTCATTATTAAAAAACAGAATAAGAAGCAAAACGTTTGCAATTATTTTTTAAATATGATATTTAAAATACTCCTATTATTTAACAATTAATTTCTGTGT
This sequence comes from uncultured Bacteroides sp., assembly GCA_964422385.1. Lineage (GTDB taxonomy): Bacteria > Bacteroidota > Bacteroidia > Bacteroidales > JACABE01 > JBAXLO01. The sequence goes on along the minus strand of CAYRBL010000064.1, from coordinate 11,269 downwards.
TGAAGTAGATTTATCCGAACGTACCGTAACCATATACACCCCTTTAGCTAAATTGGCGGCATCAATAAAGAAATTCTTCTTACCATTAATAACTCCGGTATAAATGTTCTTAATTTTTCGACCCATCACATCATAAATATCAAGTGTAATATCGGTAGCCTTCAACACCTCAACAGGTATACAGGTGATGGCAGAGGCAGGGTTCGGAAAAATCTTACCAAAAGTAATTTTATCAAGCTCATTAATACCCCCAACAACATCAATAGTAAAGTTCCAAAAACCGGTAGGGGCAGTGATAGGACGCACCTGCGACTTTCCAGAATTGGCAGTGGCAGTGATATAATAATCCATCTGCGAAAGATTACTTTTAACAACTATTGGAGCTGGAATTTGAGCTTCCCAATAATCGGGCTCGCCTGGGACAGCTTGCATAGCCGCAGCAGTAAAATTTGGATGATAAATAGACCTGTAGTAAACGTTGGCCGACTGAATTCCGCTACGATGCTTAATGTATGCTTTAATTTTTAGAAAAGGAGAAGTGTTTATCACAATAATAGTGTCCCTTATGGGTTTGTGAACTATCAAAAGCGGATCTTTTGCAGCAATACAATGCGTGATGCAATGGATGGCACCACTAGAAGTAATGGACTGGTAGCAATTGATAGGCACCACATTATAACCTGGAAGATTTTCCTGATAAATTCTTTGGGCAACCGAATCGTATTGCGCATAATAAGTAGGATACAGGAAAGTTTTGTTAACAAACACACCGTTGGTATAGGTAAGATAGCTCCCCGTAGTACTTGGCCAGGTGTTGTTATAGGCTGAATCAGGAGGCATTGGAATTCTTTTGATGCGATAAGGAGTACCAAAAGTAGAATTATAATTTGACAGCAAATATTGTATGTTGGCCTCAATCTGTGGACCATCGGCAATACCGGCAGGATACTGTCCCCACAACATCGTTTCTTCGTCCAATAACTTCACGTGCATATCAATATGATGTATACCATCATAAGGAAGCGTCGGAAAAAAGGTGTATCTGTTGATGCCTAAATATTTCTTGGCTAAAGTATCAATGTCAGCCTCGGTAAGATTCTGGCTATAGCCACCGCTAGGGCTGTTCTCGTCGGTGATAAGATGAGAAGAGAAAGCATTACCCATTCCATCGGTCATCCAATTGCCGCCCGTAGCCACCAGCTTATTTGGAGTAGCCGTCATTTCATATAAAGGGATACCCGTAACTTTGGTCATCGTACGTGCAAGTGTGTCATCCTTAGGACGTGGGCGGTTGTAAGTCCAGTCAACCAGCAGAAGGGAATCCACAACATTAGTATATACATTATTAGCGCCATAATCCCGCACCCAAACGCTATTAAAAGGAGCGATTACATACCTAACGTTCGTTAGATTAACCCCGCCGGAAGTTAAAGCTGATTTAACGGTGGTGGAATCGGAACAAACAATATAAACCTTGCATTCGTTAACTGCATTTCTAACTATTTCTCTTAAGATAGTAGTGTAAGAAGTCCAGGTAACTATCAAAGCATCTATCTCTTCCCACTCAGCTGCATTTCTAACTTTGGTAGCAGGAGGAGCCATCACCCCACTCCTACCCTCAGTTTGCTTATAGTATTCTTTCATCATTTCCTTCTCTTGAGGAGTAAGGTAAGCAGGCAAATCCTGTTGACTATAAACATTGGCAAAACATAGCAAAAACAGTACTACTGCTATATGTTTTTTAAGATTCTTAATATTGATGTTTTTCATATCTGAATGTGTATTTTTAAGTTTGTAAAAGTAAATAATAAAATAGAAACAGAGCCAATAATTTTGTTAAATAATGTATAAATCGTTTTAATGGACTTAAAACATCCATAAATAATGAGAAGAAATAGCATTTTAATGAGAGCTATAAACTATTATTATAAGTATGATTTTGGTATGAAAATTGGTGTTAGCTATTGATATTGTTGAGTTCCTACACATAAAAAGCTTATACTCTAAGAGCTTATTATGAATCTTTATGTAAAATATTTTCTAAGAATCAAAGAATTATATTACCTTTGCAAAGTTTTAAATAATACACATACACAAATGAAAACATTTGAAGAACTGGGCATTGATTCCAGAATACTAAAAGCCATTACGGAAATGGGATTTGAGAAACCTATGCCAGTTCAGGAAGCTGTAATACCGGTTTTGTTAGAAATGGATACCGACCTTGTAGCCTTAGCGCAAACAGGGACAGGTAAAACAGCCGCTTTCGGATTACCGCTAATACAAAAAATTGATAAAGAAAGCACCTACACACAAGCTTTGGTGCTATGTCCAACCAGAGAGCTTTGCATGCAAATTGCTGGCGACATCAAAGATTACACCAAGTACATCGACAACTTTAGAGTAATACCTGTTTATGGCGGTGCAAATATCGAAACTCAGATTAGACAACTGTCGAGAGGAGTTCATATAATCGTTGCTACTCCAGGACGTATGCTCGATTTGATGAGAAGAGGCAAGATTAATCTTAGTAAACTTAAATACGTTGTTTTTGACGAGGCTGACGAGATGTTAGACATGGGTTTCCAAGACGACATGAACAGCATTTTGGAAGAGACCCCAAAAGAGAAAAACACGCTTCTCTTTTCGGCTACCATGCCTGTTGAAATTGAGAAAATAGCAAGAGGCTACATGGATCATCCTGTAGAAATAACAGTGGGAACACGTAATTCAGGCTCCGAAAACGTTAAGCATTACTGCTACCTGGTACATGCTAGACAAAGATATCTTGTACTTAAACGTATCGCCGACTTTTATCCCGACATATATGCAATTATTTTCTGCCGCACCAGAGCCGAAACTCAAGAGGTGGCCGATAATTTAATTAAAGATGGCTATAATGCCGATGCATTACATGGCGATCTTTCGCAGATGCAAAGGGACAATGTTATGAACAAGTTCCGTTTGCGCAACCTTCAGATGTTGGTTGCAACGGATGTTGCTGCAAGAGGTTTGGACGTGAATGATCTTACTCATGTTATCAATTATAATCTCCCTGACGAAATTGAACAGTACACACATCGTAGCGGAAGAACAGGTAGAGCCGATAAATCCGGAATCTCTATCGCTATTCTTAACATGCGCGAAAAACATAAGATCAAACAAATTGAGCGTACCATCGGAAAGAGCTTTAAGATTGCTAAGATTCCTTCTGGTAACGAAGTTTGTGAGAAACAACTTTTCCATATGATTAATAAGATGGAAACAGTAGTTGTGAATGAAGACGAGATTAACAAATTTGTTCCAATAATCGCAAAGAAACTTGAATGGTTAAACAAGGAAGAACTTATCAAACGTTTCGTGTCTGTAGAGTTCAACCGTTTTATAGATTACTATCGCAATGCACCAGATTTGAATGTTGAAGAACGTCACGAAGTAGGCGGTGCTGAAGGCAGAAGAGGCAGTGGAGAATTCACACGTTTGTTTATTAATCTTGGTAAGATTGATGGAATAGGCCCAACTCAGCTTATCGGTCTTGTGAACGACACTTTACAATTAAGGGATGTTAGAATTGGTAAGATAGAAATGTTAAATACCTTTTCATTCTTCGAAATCGACTCTAACTATCTTGATCCATTAATCAAAGCCTTCCAAACTGTAAAATACCAGTCCAGAAGGGTAAGTATAGAGGTTGCCAATAAGAAAACAGATCGCGGCGGAGGTGAAGGCAGACGCAGAGAGAGACCAAGAGATTCTGATGGTGATCGTGGAAGAGACAGAAGTTTCGGTGGTCCTAAAAAAGAATTCAAAAAGGACAGCAAGCCAAGTTTCACAAGGGATAAAGACAAGGGCAAACCAAAGAAAAATCGTTGGTAGATTTCCTTTTTTAAGCTTTTAAGAAATAGATAGCGACTTTATGACAGTATGAAGAAATCCTACAGCAACAGAAGGTATATTGTATCAGCTATTTTTATAGTTGTGTGGGTTATTTTCATCATAAGGCTTTTCTATTTACAAATAATTGACGACAGTTATATAGTTTCGGCTAACAGGAATGTACTCAGGATAGTTACTCACTATCCTGCCCGAGGCTTAATATACGACAGGAACAACAAACTTTTAGTTTATAACGAGGTTGTTTACGACTTGATGGTTACTCCAAATCAAGTAAAGGAAATCGATACCTTAGAGCTATGTAATTTGATCGGTATTACTAAGATTGATTTTATTGCAAAGCTTGAAAAGGCCAGAGAATACTCCCCTTTTACTACTTCAATTTTCGAAAAACAGATATCAAAAGAAAGCTATGGTAAGATGCAGGAGAAACTGTATAAGTACCGTGGCTTTTTTGTGCAAACACGTACCTTACGCAAGTACCCGCAGTCTATTGCAGCTCATACGCTGGGCTATATTGGCGAAGCAAACGAAGACCTTACGGCAAAAGACTCCTATTACAAACCCGGCGACTACGTTGGGATGAGCGGATTGGAGAAATATTACGAACCGATTTTAAGGGGCAAAAAAGGATCCCGCATTATGATGGTTGATGTATTCAATCGTGAAAAAGGGGCCTTCAGAAATGGAATGTACGACACCGTTGCAGTGTCTGGAGAAGATATTTATTCGAGCATTGACGCCGAACTACAAGCTTATGGCGAGCAATTGATGAAAAACAAACGCGGTAGTATTGTTGCTATCGACCCTACAAACGGTGAGATTCTCGCTATGGTTTCCTCGCCTTCCTATGATCCCAATTTGTTGGTGGGTCGGGTTCGTGGCAACAACTATATTAAGCTCCTGAACGACCCTGTAAAGCCTTTGTTCGACAGGGCACTTATGGCGCTTTACCCTCCGGGTTCCATCTTTAAGATTGTACAGTCCTTGATTGGCCTCGATGAAGGTGTGATTACCGAAAATTCTGCCTTCCCTTGCGATAAATCTGTTGTAGGCTGCCACAATCATCCCAATGCTACCAATCTGAAGAACGCAATTAAGATGTCGTGCAATCCGTACTTCTATCAGGTGTTCCGAAGGATTATTCAACACAACCAAACCAACGATCGTTTTACCGACAGTGAGCTCGGCCTAAATCAATGGTACGATAAAGTTACCAGCTTTGGCCTTGGCTTCCGTTTGGGTATTGATATGCCTAGCGTTAAGAAGGGTTTTATTCCCTCTGCCACCTTCTACAACAACAGATATGGTGAGCACGCTTGGGCTTTCAGCACTATTTATTCCTTAAGTATCGGGCAGGGCGAGGTAGGTATTATCCCATTGCAGATGGCTAACATTGCAGCCATTTTTGCCAACAGAGGATATTACTTTACTCCCCATTTGATAAAATATATTGGCAAAGAAAAAAAGGTGAACCCCGATTATAAAGTCAAACATCTTACCAAGGTTGCCGACAAGTACTTTAAGGTTGTTGCGGACGCCATGTACGAGGTGGTGAACGAGCCAGGTGGCACTGCGTCTAAAGCTAGGATGGAAAACATTATAGTTTGCGGCAAAACGGGTACCGCTCAGAATCCTCATGGCAAGGATCACTCGGTTTTTATCGCCTTTGCACCTATGAATAATCCCAAAATTGCTATCGCGGTTTACATCGAGAATGCCGGGATGGGCGGTATTTGGGCGGCACCAATATCAAGTCTTTTAATAGAGAAATACCTAACCAAGAAAGTTAAAAGAACAGAGCTGGAAACGCAAATGATTAACGACAACTTATTGCAATTACATTGAGAGAACAGAAAAGCATATTAGGAAACATCGATTGGGTAGCTGTAACTATCTTTTTGCTGCTCGTGTTTATGGGTTGGCTCAACATACATGCCGCCGTATACGACGAGGCTCACAAAAGTATTTTCGACTTCCACAAAAGCTATGGCAAACAGCTGGTTTGGATAGGCACAGCCCTCTTTATTGCCACCCTGATTATGGCTATCGACATCCGCTTCTTCTCCCAGTTCGCTTATGGCATCTATGGCTTTTTCATACTCCTCTTAATTGCGGTAATAGTTGCCGGAAAGGCTACTAAAGGTGCGGTTTCGTGGTTCGAGATAGGCAGTTTTAAGCTTCAGCCTTCCGAGTTTGCCAAGTTTGCCACCAATCTGGCCTTAGCAAAGTACTTAAGTTCTGTCGATGTCAATATAAAAAATTTCAGACATCGCATGTATGCAATTGTAATCCTTGCCATACCTTGCTTGCTTATCTTTATGCAAAACGATACCGGCTCCGCATTGGTTTACGCCTCCTTTGTGCTCGTACTTTACAGGGAAGGACTCTCGGGAAATATCTTGGTTTTTGGCTTAGTTATCGCCCTTTTGTTCGTGCTCACCCTTCTTATTAATAAGATGATTTTAGTAGGATTGTTGCTTGCTGTTGCAGTTGCACTGGTGCTGCTTGCACGTAAAAACAAGAAGGCTATTAT
>CAYRBL010000064.1:0-4739 GCA_964422385.1 uncultured Bacteroides sp. | reverse complement strand
TTGCTGTTGCAGTTGCACTGGTGCTGCTTGCACGTAAAAACAAGAAGGCTATTATCACAATTGCCGTCTTTTTGGTACTCACAACCAGCTTTATTTTTACAGTCGACTACGCTTTTAATCACATACTCGAAGACCATCAACGCATACGAATAAATGTTTTGCTTGGCAAAGAAATAGATTTGCATGGTGCCGGCTATAATGTTAACCAGTCGAAGATTGCTATTGGTTCGGGGGGCTTTTGGGGCAAAGGATATTTACAGGGCACCCAAACAAAATACAATTTCGTACCCGAGCAAAGCACCGATTTTATCTTCTGTACCGTTGGCGAAGAATGGGGTTTCGTAGGAAGTTTCACGGTTGTAAGTTTATTGATTTTCTTACTGCTCCGTGTCATCATCATCGCCGAGCGGCAGCGTTCACCCTTCGGTCGCATCTACGGATACGGCGTCGCGTCCATCCTGTTCATCCATATTTTTGTCAACATCGGCATGGCGATGGGGCTGCTCCCGGTTATTGGAATTCCGTTGCCCTTTTTCAGCTACGGAGGCTCCAGTTTATGGTCGTTTACCATCTTACTTTTCATCCTTATCAAGCACGATTCTTACCGACTCAACGTTCTGTAGCTTAGTATAGGTATCTTTCTTTTTTTGTTTTAAATAAAGATTTCAGCGATTCCCATTTTTATTATTTTAATTTATAATAAGGATAGTTCTGTCTGCATCAATTTTATTATGATGTTAATTAGCTGTATTGTAATGCTAATTGTTATTATTTTGTTTATAATTATTATTTTAAGAATGCTTATTATATTAATTTGAATGCTATTTTTGGGTAGGATATTCTTAATTATTTTCTCTTTATTTATATTAAATAAAAATTCTTTTTTAAATAATATAAATACAAATGGAACAAAAAATACCAGGATAATAACTAGCAAAATTCTTTTTATCAATAAAAATAAAATTTTATATATTATTAATAATAATGTTATTATACCAAAATAATTTTATTATAATAATAAATAAAATGAGTATCTAATCAAAATTATTCTTATGATTTTAAAATCTAATATTCTCATTTCAAAACTAATTTTTATAGAAATAAAATATATTTCTTTTATTTCAAATAAAACTTTTCCTATATCTTTTCTGAAACGATAAAAGTATTCTCTGAAACAGTAAAAGTATTCTCTGAAATAACCAAAGTATTGCTTGAAATGACCAAATTTTATAATGATACTACCAAAGTATTGTTAGAAACAGTAAAAGTATATAAAGAAACAGACAAAGTATAAAAAGAAATGACCAAAGTATTGTCTGAAACAGTAAAAGTATTGTCTGAAATGACCAAAGTTTTTTTATTAGTTAGCATACCATCGCTATTTATTAAGGTTTTAAGGCCTCTATTTTTTATCCCTTTTTTAGCAGTCTTTTATTCTTTTATTTTAATATGAATTCAGTTTTTATTTTTCTCTTTTCTTTATATTTTTATTAAAAAAAAGAAAAAAATAATTAATACCCCAAAAATACTCTTTAAAATCCTTTTAAAATTAATTTGTATCCTAAAAATAAAAATGCAAATCCTGTTTTAATAAATGAAATTCGAAGAGAAATTAATGATGATTAGAACCATAAAAACCTCCATCAAAATACTATTTATACTTATCCTTTTTATAAAAATAAAGAACCCTAAACAAAAAAAAAGAGCACTGCTCAACCAAATGAACAAGGCTCTTGATAGATTGCAAAATCTTTATGTTTTAATACAGCCCTAAAAGCCGTTGAGGTGCATCGTTACGGTTGGGATTAGTAGTAGCAAACCTACAATGGTGAGCAATAATATGAGTTTCCATGCCCATTTAAACCATTTGTTGAAGGGGATGCGTGCGATTTCCAATACGCCGATTAGTACGCCTGACGTGGGAGTTATAAGGTTGGTAAAGCCATCGCCGATGTGAAACGCAGTAACTGTAGCCTGTTTCGATAAGCCTATCATCTCTGAAATATCTCTTAAAATTGGCATTATCAAAGCCGCCTTAGCAGTACCCGAAGTGATGATCATATTGAGCCCCGATTGGAAGATATACATGAGCGAAAGGGTGGTGATGTTGCCAAAACCTTTCATCGAATTGGAAATGCCATAAAGGATGGTGTCGATTACTTTGCCGTCCTCTAAAATAACGATGATGCCACCTGCCAAACCGACTACCAATGCCGCCGAAAGGATGTCTTTTGCACCGGCCACAAACAGCTTTGTGATGTCGTTGGGGCCTTTCCCCATTGCTATACCCGAAACTATTGCCATCGTAAAGAATAAGGCAGCGATTTCCATTAAGGACCAGTCGAAACCCATCACACCTACCATTAAATAGGCGATGGTGAACAGCAAAATATTGAGCACAAAATATTGCATCGACTTGAGCGCAGTGATAAAACCGAAGAGTACGAACAGCACGCTCAGGATCGGGAGCAGCGGCATTACCAATGCAGTTTGCCCGAACTTGATGGTAGCCATTGGGAAGAGGATTGCATACACTATACTTGCAATCGATACTAATCCATAGGCAATCCATGTTGAAGAAAGGGAAGCCAAACGGAGTTCAATGTCAGTGTTTTCGGTATGAGAGCGCCAGTAAGCATCCTCTTCGTACACCACAGATTTCCTAGGGTCTTTCTTAACTTTAGCAGCGTATCTTAACACAAATCCTATCCCAACTATGTTGACCACAATCCAAATTACAAACCTATATTCTATCCCCGAGAACATTTGCAAGCCTGCTATTTCTTGTGCAATTCCTAAGGTAAAAGGATTGAGCAAACATCCGGCAAAGCCAATGCCGGCTCCAATAAAACACATGCTCACCCCCACAATCGAATCGTAGCCCATAGATATTGCCAGGGGAACAAAGATGATTACAAAGGCAATCGTTTCTTCGCTCATCCCAAATATGGCGCCAAATAAGCTAAACATCAGCATCACTAAGGAGATTATAATATTATTTACGCCGAGCATCCTGAACAAAGTATATCTTTCCAGTTTCTTACTTCTTAATAAAAAAGCATACACCCCGGCATCTATTGCTTTGCTCTCGTTAAGTATCCAAAATGCCCCACCTAAGATTAATATAAATACGATTATCTTAGGTGATCTTACAAAACCTTTATAAAAAGAGGAGAACACCTGCCATGTTTGTGGGTGCTGATCTACACTATGGTAAGATCCCGTTTGAATAATCTCTCGTTTGTTTCCGTTGGTTTCAATAGTCTTCCGCTCAAACACACCTGCTGGCACTATCCATGTAGTGATAGCCGCAACAAATATGATGAAGAAAACAATTACATAGGTATGTGGAAATTTTCTTTTCATTTAGATAAATATTAATAGAAATAAATTAAAACTAAATACGAATCAAATACATTTTAGGCACTCCCAACTTCAAACTTTAGGCATTCTTTTTGATCTTATGCCCACTTATTGCATAATAAAGGATGATCAGATAACATGGGATGGCCACCCAATAGCCCTGTTGCGTACTGTTGAGCACCTTCGACAACCATGCGTAAACCAAAGGCAAGGTCGCACCACCAGCAATGGCCATTATCAAAAGCGCAGAGCCTAACTTGGTGTATTTGCCAACGCCATCCAAAGCCAAAGGCCAGATTGCAGGCCACACTAAGGAATTCGCCAAGCCCAGCATTGCAATAAACATTACCGTATAGGGGATGGTGAGCGTTATGGACTGGAATGTTAACAAATCAATGAAAGGTATGTCGATTCTAAGACTTGATGGGATGAAAATAGCGCACAACGTAAGGATAATACCCAAAGATGCACAGATTGCAAGGGCATTCTTTTGCGAAATAACCTTTGGTATCAAAGCCACGCCAAAGAAGTAGCCGATCACCATAAAGATTAAAACTAGTGATGTGAAATACTTTGCCGAACTAAGGGCAATTCCCAAAGAATCACCGTAACGTATGATGGTATCGCCGGCAATCACTTCAACACCGACGTAGAAGAACAATGCCACAACGCCCAATATTAAGTTTGGGAAGTTGAATATGCTGCTGTGTTTGGTATCTCCATCAATATTCTCTTCTTCCTCGGGATTTATTTCGGGTAAATGAGCCAGACGAATCATCAACGCCAATACCACTAAGAGGGCTGTTAAAATAAGATAAGGGACTATCATGCGATGGGCCAGATCATCGAGAAGTGTAGCGCGTTGACTAAGGTCGGTAAGGGTAGCTAATTTTGCTTTTATTTGTTCTGCGTCTTTCAAAAGGATAGTTGCTAATAAAATTGGGGCGAGTACTCCCGCAATTTTATTGCTTATGCCCATTATGCTGATACGTTTTGCAGCACTTTCGATAGGTCCCAGAATCGTTACGTAGGGGTTGACTGCAGTTTGCAACAATGCCAAACCTGTTCCCAAAACAAACAAACCTATTAAAAAGATTAAATAAGATCGCGACATGGCTGCAGGCACAAAAATCAAAGCCCCTAAAGCCATAACGGCTAATCCAATTGTCATTCCATTGCGAAAGCCGAAGCGTTCCAAAATCTTTGAGGATGGAATTGCCATCACGAAATAAGAAATATAAAAGGCGAATGTAACGAAGTAGGCCGAGATGTCAGAAAGCTCGCATGCTGTCTTAAGGAACTGTATTAAAGCTCCGTTTAGCCAGGTTACAAAGCCAAAAAGGAAGAACAAAACACCGATAAGTGTTATTGATAAT
>CAYRBL010000063.1:0-12119 GCA_964422385.1 uncultured Bacteroides sp. | reverse complement strand
TATTTAATAAAAACTTTTAGGAATGCTTTTTTATATTTATTAGATATTACATTTTGCCATTAAGCTCAGGTTTTCAGTACTAATTGTCATATTTTAATTCTTTATTTTTAAATAAAACCTTATGTCAAAATATTTTTTTAATAAATAAAAAAAGAAAGTGTTGTTGGTATATAAAAAATTCATAGCTTTGACGTCTAAAAATTATACATATTTTTTTAACTTAACAACCTATGATTAATAACATTAAATTAAATCCAAATCCACTTGTTCAGTACATTCAGAAGCCTTCACAAGAATTTACTAAGGCAGATATTATAGATTTTATTGAAAATAACGGCATCGAAATGCTTAATTTCCGCTATGCTGGAGGTGATGGACGACTAAAAAGTTTAAATTTTGTAATCAATAATCTGGAACATCTCGATTCCATTTTAAGTTGTGGCGAACGTGCCGATGGTTCAAGTTTATTCTCTCATCTTGATGCTGGATCAAGCGACCTATACGTTGTTCCAAGATATCGCACAGCTTTTTTAAATCCTTTTACCGAAATCCCAACTTTAGATATTCTTTGTTCTTTTTATGACAAAGATGGCAACCCATTGGAAAGCTCACCAGAGTATATAATGTGCAAAGCGCATAAAGAACTTAAGGAAAAAACAGGCTTAAGCTTTGAAGTAATGGGCGAATTGGAGTATTATGTGATTAGCGAAAAGGATGATTTGTTCCTCGCAGACGACCAAAGAGGGTATCACGAATCTAGTCCGTTTTCGAAATGGGAACAGTTCCGTACCGAAGCTATGCTTGCTATTGCTACCACTGGTGGAGTTATAAAATATGGACATTCCGAAGTAGGTAACTTCTCAAATGATGGTTTGATATACGAACAAAATGAAATTGAATTCAGTCCTGTTCCTTTAGAGGAAGCTGCCGATCAGTTGCTAATCGCTAAATGGATTTTGCGTACGCTTGCCCATAAATTTAATGTAACTGTTACCTTCGCTCCTAAAATTACAATCGGGAAAGCCGGTAGTGGTATGCATATTCACACCCGTCTTGTAAAGGACGGCAAAAATATGATGATCGAGAATGGTAAACTTACAGATATTGCTAAGAAAGCTATTGCTGGTTATCTATATTTGGCTCCTTCTTTAACTGCTTTTGGCAATACCAATCCTGCATCTTATTTCAGATTGGTTCCACATCAAGAAGCACCTACTAATATTTGTTGGGGCGATAGAAACCGCTCTGTCTTAGTAAGAGTACCTCTTGGATGGACCAAGAAAATAAATATGGCAAAGCACGCAAATCCATTAGAGGATGATAAGAAAATAGATTTTTCGCACAAACAAACTGTCGAATTCAGATGTCCTGATGGTTCTGCTGATATTTATTTATTGTTAGCTGGATTAACTGTTGCTGCGCGTCACGGATTTGAAATGGAGAATGCTATAAAGTATGCCGATGATACTTATGTTGATGTAAATATTTTCCATGAAGAACATAAAGACATTGCAAAAAACCTCAACCAACTTCCAACTTCTTGTATGGAAAGCGCAGAAAGATTAGAACAGCAACGCGATATCTTCGAGAAATATGGTGTGTTTAGCAAACAAATGATTGATGGTACCATTAAGAAATTAAAAGCGTATAACGATGGCCAACTAAGAGCGGAAATTCATTGTGATAAAACAAGGATTCTAAAACTTGTTGATAAATATTTCCACTGTGGTTAATCTTATCTTAAAATAAAAAAGAAAAGGCTGTTATTCTATAAAAATAACAGCCTTTTTCATATAATTTAAAACCAAATTAAATTATTTTGCATATAAAATTATCTCATTCATATTCGCTCCATCCAAATGAGTAACCCTAATATATCTTGTATTTACATTAACTGTTCTGCCTCTCCATGTCATATATTGATCCAATAATTCAGTGTATAAAGGAGTCCAGTTTCCAGGTGTGCCAGCACTAATTGTTATATTTCCTGAGCCAAAAGAATCATATAAATAAACTTTCGAAATATCCATTTCGGTACCAAGATCTATGTAAACTGATATAGGATATTCCTGATCGTGATAAGTAGGTTGCCAGTTAGTAGTTGGATTTCCATTGATGCCATTTAATGGGTCGCCCGACATTTGTTGTTCGTCAACTAATAAAGTAGCATCCCCTTTATTCAATTCATTAATTACCATCGAGGAATTAAGAATTATTTTATGCTCCTGATTTGGTATTTTAGGAAAAACTGTATCAGTAGAAGCAATAACAAACACAGGCTTTTCAGAAACATTTACTATAACTTTATGCTGATTAATTTGCAAAATACTATCTATTCCATTTACCGAACCATTTTCTAATTTTACAAGCTTTGCATTCGTTAGCGATGCATCCAAATTTAATGTATACTGGCCATAGTTTAAATCTGTAGAAGTTGGACACCATAATGCATACACTTTATAATGAGAATTATTATCAACAAAAGAATATATCTTAACATTTGCATTTGCTGAAGCAATTTCTTCTTTAAACTTAAAGTCTTTTAAACGATTTTTAAGAGAATATATATAATACCAAGCAGTTTTTGGTTGATAATTCATAAGATTACTATATGTAATACCACTCGAACAATAGGTATTACCAGTAGATGTGGTGTCATTTTCGTCACTTAATTTATAAGCAATAGCTTTATCAACTCCAGCAGCAGCTAATTCTAAAAAGGAACGAACCAACCACCTTGCCTGCACTTCTTCGCGGCTACAACTGCCAATAACGGGGACACTATACCATGTATTTGCCGTAGTATTATACCCAAATTCTGATAACCAAACTTCCTTTTCGGGCATATATTTATTTTTATAATTTATTAGCTCCTTCATCTTGTCTTTTATTCCAAATTCTTCAGGGCTAATAGCAACTGGACTTCCATTTTGAAGTTTATAAAAATAATAATGTGTATTTAATACATCCAAAGGAACCTTTTTATCACTGCGTTTATACTGGCTCCACAATCGTATAGCCTTAAAATAATCCATAGTACCCTCGGCGATGCCTCCCATTACAAGTTTTGAATTGGTATCAGCATTTTTTAATCCTATTGAAAAGCCATTTAGATTTAAAACACCTTCATGGCCATCATAATCGGCGCTCGACATTGCGGCATACTCATAAGGTGAAAAATAAGAAGCACGACCGGACCACCATTTGTTCTGCTCGTTCCAATTCTCATAATAATTTACCCATTTCATACCACTATAATGGTTCTGACCAGAGGCTAATAACAGTTCATTATCCAGATGTTGAGAGTTCCCATAACGGGCTCCCATCTGATATATAAAATTTGCATGATTGGTATAAGAAGATGGCGATAATGCATCACTTCCGGGAGTATCCAAAGGCTTGGATTCTATATAAAAATTGTTGTAACTGATCAGCCATGGAACATTGTTTTGTATGGCAGGACTCACTCCTATTCCTTGCGTTTTCATATTTTGATAAAACACATCAAAATTAAAATAACCACCTTCAACATTCCATTCTATTTCATGTGTATTATATTGATTTGCATAAGATGAATTATTCCCCTCGTCCCATTGCCAATTATGATATTCTCTTAAAAATCCTGCACAATTTAATCTTCCTATTGGCTCATTATTAAAACAATTTACACCAATAAATTCATTTAACAAAGGATAATTTGTGGCAGTTGTCTGATAATTTTGTTCAGCAACAAAAGGTAAAGAAGGATACCCATAAAAAGATATTTCGCCAAGAATAAGATTGGCCGAATTTATAACAATACGGATGTATCGTGTCTTATCTTTGTACTGATTATTCGCACAATTCCACTTATTAATATTGCTAAAATTTAAATCAATAGAATCTTTATTTATAAAAGGCTCATCAGAATAATATATTTTAAGAATACCTGGATTATAACCTGCATTAAAAATACAACTATTAGTAATGGTGTATGTTGTACCAAGATCAATTAAAACACTTATAGGAAAATGCCAAGGTTGAACCTGATTATTTGAGTTGTAATCCCACGAAGAAGTACATATTCCACCGCTTCCGTTTATTGGATTGTTGACAATATCCTGTTCATCCACAATTTTTGTTGCATCCCCAACCGCAAATTCATTCAAAAGCATCTCGGGAGTAATTATTATCCTATATGATGGACAATACAATACGTGTTTTATTAATCCTTTTGCAACATTTGATATTTCTGATATATTAAATTTCTCGTCTCGAGTCTTAATTGCAAAATAATAGGTAGTACCGGACTGTAGTCCATCACAATAAAAATGTTGTGTGGTACCTGCTGCCTTTGGCGAAACCACATTTGTTGCAATCATCGACGAATTGTAGTTTGCCGCAGTAATTGGCATTATATTATATCGGAGATCGTAGTTTGAGGCAATGCCGGTATCTTGGTCATCACCAGGAGCTTTCCAACTAAGGTAAGCACCGCTGGTTGTGGTGCTATCAACTTTTAAATCTGTAATAGCAGCGGGTAAAATGGTATCATTATTTAATGTTACTGAGGCATATCCATAGATTACAAGCTCAGAAATGATTGCTCCATCCGAACTCTTTTTAAATCGAAGAAAACGCGTTGAAATATTATTTACAATATGGGCATTCCACGAATTATATCCGTAACAATAATCATTAAATAAATACTCCCATTGCCCCGGACATCCTTTATATACAGAGAATTCCCCATTTCCATTAACGTCTCTTAAATATATATCAGTAATTGTGTATATATTCCCCAAATCTACGTAAGCATAATCAGGATA
Source organism: uncultured Bacteroides sp. (assembly GCA_964422385.1). Lineage (GTDB taxonomy): Bacteria > Bacteroidota > Bacteroidia > Bacteroidales > JACABE01 > JBAXLO01. The sequence goes on along the minus strand of CAYRBL010000063.1, from coordinate 7,311 downwards.
GACTATTGTACTTCCATAACCACATTCCCAAGTATTCACAAAATTATTCCAGGTATTCTGGTTGCTGATGCTTCCACCGCTACCATTTTTAGGGTCCCCAGCCAAAACTTGTTCATCAAACAAAAGTCCTGGATTTCCACAGTTCGACTCGCTTGTTACCATCTGTGGATTTATATTTAATTTAACTATTTGTTGTGCTTTTATAAGCTGAAATGTACTTAAAAAAAGGAATATTATAAGAATTCTTAGCCTATTCTTTACGTTTTTATTATAAATAATTGTTGGTTTCATAAGATAGTTTTTAATGCTTATAATTTTTTATTGTTGGCAATAATTAGTTTGCTTTTATAGGCTATATTGTTAGCGTATAGTACAAACAAATATGTTCCTGATGAAAAATTAGAAACATCCATCTTAAAATTATCTTTATCAAAAGTCGCAGTTTGTTCTATAATTTGCTTGCCATTGCTGTCAAATATTTTATAAATTCCCTCTTTTACGCCCTCACAATTTACATACACAAATTCAGTTGCCGGATTGGGCGAAATATTTAATTCAGTACTCAAATTTTCTGATTTTATACCGTTTTCAACTTTCAATAATAGCTGCCCATTCCATTTAAAACCTGGCTCAACATACACAATTAACAGTACTTCTTCTTCGTTTTCAAAAGTAGAATTATTTAAATCTAGTGAAACTTGTTTTTCTACCTTCGAAACGTTAAGGCTATGCAATTCAATTTCAGTCCCTATCTTTTCAGTGTTTTTAAAAGCGCAAATTTTAACATTTGCCAGCCTGTCGGCAGTAAATTTCATAAGGACTGTTTTATTTTTAAATAGCGATTTTTGTAATTTTATCGAAAAAGATTCATAAGGCTCCTTATTAATATATATGGTATGCAAATTAGCTTTGGAGTTTATCGTGTAATGATCGTTACCATAGAGCGTAACAGCTTTTTTACTGCCCGTTTCTTGTGCATCAACAGCAGCAAAAGTAATTATAAATAGTATAAAAAATAGTACAGTTTTTCGCATAGTTTTTTTATTAATCATTTAAGCATTTTCACTAAAAACAAACCTTTTTTTGAATTTGAAGCCGTAAAGTTACTACAAAAAAGAGCTTGCAAATGTTAACTAAAACTTAAATTTTGCTTAAATTTTACATTCTATTGTACTATATCTTTTTATGAAGGTATAAATATGTGTTTTGAAGCATTTATTTATTGCATATAGCTTAATATAAACCAATAAAATGAAAAGATGTTTCTAGCTTTTCACAAATAAAAAATATTTTCAAACCCTCCTTCTTTCATCCATTTTTCAAAACTAATTTTACTTAAAAAAAAGTGAGCCTTTTTAGATCCCTATTTTTATTTTTATAAGCATCTTTTTTTTTATTTTTATGATGATTTTTATTATTTGATGCAATAAATTTAATTAAATAATAATAACAAAAGCAAGAATTCAAATCAGCTTTAGTTCGACCATTATTATTTTTATTTCAAAAAACAAGATTTTCATAAGAAATGGCAAAAAATCCATTTAAATAGTCAATTTTCTAAAAATAATGATTGTCTAAACATATTTCTTCAGTGTCTAAACATATTTCTTCAGTGTCAGAATAGATTTCTTCAGTGTCGGAATAGATTTCTTTAATGTCTAAATATAAATCTTCAGTGTCTAAATAGATTTCCTGAGTGTCTAAATAGATTTCTTCAGTGTCTAAATAGATTTCTTCAGTGTCTAAGTAAATTAATCAGCTCTTTATGTTTTTATCATATTATTAGAGTTTCTTTTTAATATGATAAAAATAAAGAAAATTATCATCTAAATAAAAAAAATGAAAATATAAATTAAGAAAAGTATCCTAAATATTATTTAAATTAGAAAAAGAAGAAAAATGCAAATAAACATACAAGTTTCGCTTTCCTAAAAGTCTAATAGTCTAATAGCCTAAACCCCTTAAAGCTCCACTATTTTGTTTTTGATGGCAAATTTAATCAAGTCCATTGTCGACTTAAGTTCGAGTTTTTGCACAATGTGATTTTTGTGCGATTCAACAGTACGTATACTGATAAACAGCTTCTCTGCAATCTCCGGATTACTCATTCCCTCGGCTACCATCTTTAATATTTCGGTCTCCCTAACACTTAAGGCAGCCTCTTTTTTGTCTTCTGGCTTGTCTTCAGACTTTGCTTTTTTGATATAACTTTTTAAAATAATATTCGAAATTTGTTCGCTAAAATACTCCTCACCTTTGTAAATCGTATGTATGGCTTCAAAGAGTTCTTTGCGAGAAATGTTTTTGGGCAAATAACCTTTTGCGCCAGCCTTAATAGCGTTGAAGATAAAATCTTCGCTTGTGTACATCGAAAGTATAAGTACATTGATGCCTAAATACTTTGGGTCAGTATTTATTATTTTTGTGAGCTCAATCCCCGACATTTCGGGCATCGAAATATCTGTTATCACGATGTCGGGTTTATAGTTTTCCAACAACAAAAGCAATTCGGGAGCACTCGAAGCTTCGCCTATAATCTGCACATTATCCAAACTCTCGAGCAATGATTTTATCCCGTCCCTCACAATTTGGTGGTCGTCGACAAGCATTATTTTTATGTTAGTCATTTTGGTTTTGTTGTTATTTTTTGTTTGTAAATTGAGTTTTATTTTAATTTTATTTTAAAAAAAATAATATTTTTAGCTTTCCTTAAAAGGAATTTCTACCTTAATAGAAGTTCCCACACCCGTTTTTGAACTAATATCTAAAGTACCATTTAATAAATTAGCCCGCTCTTTCATGTTGTGAATTCCATTAGTGTTCATACTACTTACTCTTTCTTCCAGATTAAATCCCGAACCATTATCTGCTATCAAAAGATGAATAATATTATTTTCTAACATTAATTCGATGTTGATATTTGTAGCTTTTGCGTGCTTCACAATATTATTTAGCGCCTCCTGAACGATTCTAAAAATATAAGTTTTCATCTTTTCGTTCAAAAAATCACCTTCTATATTATAGGTGTAATTTATGTTGATTTTATTTCGGGTTTCGAGCTCTTCGCAAAGATTTCTGATGGCCTGAACAAGTCCAAATTCGTCGAGAACTGCAGGCATTAAGTCGTACGACATCCTTTTTACCTCCTCAATAATATTATCGAACTGTGTTTTTATACTTTCGATATTTGTCGAAAGTTTTGCAGGATCCAAATACATCAATCCTTCCAACCGCAACCTAATTGCAATCATAAACTGACCCAATCCGTCGTGTAATTCTCTGGATAATCTTTGTCGCTCCATTTCTTGGCCATCCAAAACAGAACTTAATCTAAGCGTTTTTTCTTTTGCGAGTTCCAAATTTTGAGCTTCAAGCTGATTCATCATAATATTAAAGGACTCCGTAAGTGCTCCGATTTCGTCGTTTGAACTTATTTCGAGCTGCTCATTAAATTTTCCCTGCCCAATTTTTAATGCGGCATCTTTCAATTTAATTAAGGGGGCTATTATTTTAATCGCAATCAAAAATGCAGAAACAAAAAGGATAAGCGAAATAAAAACACTCATCAAAATGGTGTTGTTTCTGAGGTTATAAATTGGTATCATAGCCTCGTGCATATCTATTTCGGCGATAAGAACCCAGTTGAGATTGCTAATATTTAATTTTGTGAAAGCCGAAAGCACATCGATATTTCTATAATCTTTTAATATTTTTACCCCATCAATATTGTTGAAAGCAGTAAGACTTGCCTCGGTTTTTACTATTGTTTTTAGCAACGAATTTTGATGAAATCTAGAGTTCGTACGCATCAAAAAGTCGCCACCAACCAAGTAGGACTCCCCTGAATTACCCAAACCGTTGTGCGGATTATTTTCGTACATAATACCATTAATTGCATCGAAAGAAATAGCCAGAACAACCATCCCCATTAGCTTTTTGTCGGCTCCAAAAACAGGTGCTCCTATGTATAAATTGGCTTGTTTGCCCTTTTCAACAACTTTATAATCCTGCAAAAATGTTTTCTTAGTCTTAAAAACATTTATCCACAACTCGTGCAAAGGATAATTCTTAAGTGTATCGTATTTTATAAGATTTGGAAGCAGTTTGTCGATAGTTTTTATATTTAAAAGATGCCCTTCATTATTTACTATCATCAAATTATCATAATAGCCACACGAATTCAAATATCTGCTCAGGTATCTGTTATATTCTATATTTATTTGTTCTTCTTCTGCACTAAATTTGTCTTTATTTTTAATATCTGAATTAGAATAATGTTTCTTCAACATCAAAAAAAGACGCTGAACATCTTCCGAAACGCTTATTAATTTTATGTCGCGGCTCCTATCAGTAAAAAAGTTCTCTATTTGATTTTTTTTAACGGTACGCAAAGAAGTTAATTGGTCAAATGTACGTTTTAAGAGTGCGTTACGGGAAGTATAAAAGGAATATGTTGCCACTATTATGATAGTACCAATGCTTAATAAGAGAAAATTTAGAATTATTTTCTCTTTCAACGATATTTTCCTAAGTTTTTTAACCTTCATTTTTATAAAATAAGCAAATTAAAACCTGCCCAAAAGTACTAAATAATTTCAAAGAATAGGTGTTTTATTATTTTTTTAAGTTATTTCAGTAAAAAAAGGCATACGTAAAACACTTAAATAAATTAAGAAGATGGTTTAGTAAATTTCCGTAATTAGACTTATACATTATATATATGTAATAACTATTTTTGTGAAGTTTATAACAAATAATTTTATCGCATATGAATAATAGAAAAAATTACCTTTTAATTTTCCCCTTCGTGATTTTATTTTTCTTATTAACTAATTCATTTCAAACATCCGCACAGGAAGCTAAATGTGATTGCAAATTCAAATCCAGTGTGGCTTTTCAAAGTAGATATGTGTGGAGAGGTCTTCCTTTAGGCGGTGCTTTTCCAAGTATTCAACCAACCTTAGAGTACAATACTGGGAAGTTAGCCATCGGTGCTTTTGGTGCTTTTTCTTTAAACGGAACCATCCCTAACCAAGAAATAGATTTGTATGCTTCTTATACTTTTTTAAAGGATATGCTTACATTTACTTTTACTGATTATTATTTCCCAATGGATGCCATCGACTATGATTATTTTAACTATAGTAAAGATAAAACTACCCACGTTTACGAAGCTGCTCTTAAGTTTAATGGTACTGCTAAACTACCTTTTACTGTTTTAGTTGCAACAAATATTTATGGCAATGATGCTCGTAAAGTTGATGGTAAAATTAATTATTCTACCTATTTCGAACTTGGTTATCTTACCAAACTAAAAGAAACTAATCTTAACATATTCTTAGGTAGCGCTCTTAATGCTCCTGGAAATGATTTGCCGGGTTTTTATGCCAACACAAAAACGGGTATTGTCAACTTAGGATTAACAGCATCTAAAGAAATACAGATATCCGATAAGTTCTCATTGCCTGTATCTTCTTCTTTAATTTTTAATCCTTATGCTCGTAAGATTTATTTTGTATTCGGATTTACTTTATAACAATCACAATTTTTATTTAATAATAATTTAAACAAATATTTTTATGTTAGAAACTGGCTCAACCGGCTTTATGTTATTAGCCGCAAGTTTAGTAATGCTTATGACACCAGCGCTAGCTCTTTTTTATGGTGGCTTAGCAACAAAAAGAAACATTCTTGGGATTATGATCCAAAGTTTCGCTTCTTTAGGATGGACAACAGTTCTATGGTTTATCTTCGGATACTCTTTGTGCTTCAGCGGAGGTGCTGGTGGCATCATGGGAAACTTTGATAAGGCCTTTATGAACGGTGTTTCTATCGACTCAATGTATGCAGGAAATGGAAAAATTCCTGAAATCGTGTTCTTCGTTTATCAAATGATGTTCGCCATCATTACGCCTGCTCTTATCACAGGTGCTTTTGCCAACCGTGTTACTTTTAAATCGTATATGATCTTTTTAACAGTGTGGCAAGTATTTGTTTACTACCCATTTGTTCATATGATTTGGGGCGGAGGTTTATTACAGGTATGGGGAGTTCTTGATTTTGCCGGCGGTATCGTTGTGCACGCCACCGCAGGTTTTGCAGCCTTGGCTTCCGTATTTTATGTAGGTGCCCGAGTTGATAAAAACTCTACACCAAATAGTATTCCTCTTGTTGCAATTGGTTCAGGATTGCTTTGGTTTGGTTGGTATGGTTTCAATGCAGGTAGCGAATTGCTAGTAGATAAAGTTACGGCTCTTGCATTTTTCAATACCGATATCGCAGCTTCTTTTGCCACCGTTGCATGGGTTGTTATAGAGTGGTCACGCGAACGCAAGCCTAAATTTGTTGGTCTTTTGACAGGCTCAATCGCTGGTTTGGCTACTATTACCCCTTGTGCAGGCTTCATTCCTATGTGGGCGGCTCCAATTATTGGTACTGCGGCAGGTATTGTTTGTTATTTGGCTGTTCAATTAAAGAACCGTATGAAATGGGACGATGCGTTGGATGTATGGGGAGTTCACGGTATTGGCGGTGTTTTAGGTAGTATTCTTTTAGGAGTTTTTGCATCAAAAGCAATCAATTCAGCGGGCGCTGACGGTTGGTGGTTTGGCAATGCATCTTTCTTCTGGAAACAATTAATTGCAGTAACTGTAGCTTCAGTTTATGCATTTATTTTCACATATATTATGTTGGCAGTTATTAATAAAATAACTCCTGTTCGCGTTTCTGAAGAGGACGAAAGATTAGGTTTGGACGTTTCTTTACATGATGAAAAGGCTTACGACGAAGGCGCACTATAGCATTTATTATGATAATTTGATAAAAGGCTCCATGTTTTCATGGAGCTTTTTTTTTGCCTATTGCTCTTCTTTATTTTTATAGGTGTTGTTTTTATTTTGGTATGAATAATTTTTATTATTTGATAAAATAAATTTAATTAAATAATAAAAACAAAAGTTTTAAAGAAGCTCAAAAGCATTTCTATGCTCTCTGTTTTTATTTTTTTAATGGTATGAATGTTTTTTTTAATTATAATAAGATAAGTTTCACTTATTGATTTTATAATTATGATGAAATAATGACTTTATATAATCAATTTATCCCTATTTTTATTAAACATACCAACGATAATATCAATACTATTTTTTTTGATGAATTTGCTTTTCTTTTTTAATGAAAATAAAAAAAAATAGGCTTAAATTAAATAATCTTAGGTATTACCTTTTTTTTGTTCAAAATTAATAAAATCCATTTCGATGATGATAACTTTTAGATTTTTCAATTTCAAGAACGATTATTTTAGTAACAAGA